>JSZA02000462.1 GCA_000785145.2 Candidatus Thiomargarita nelsonii | reverse complement strand
CAAATTGAAAAGGCGGTGGATTATCCTAAGTTAAACAAAGTCATTTTCATTGGCGTGTTTGATTTTAAAGAATTCAATAATGAACATTATTTAAGTCGTCACATGGTTTTGAACTGTGAAACGCTTGAACAAGAATTGCGAGATATTGAGTTTAATTTTATTGAATTGCCCAAGTTTACGAAAAAGGCATCCGAACTGAAAACCATTTTAGATAAATGGATTTACTTTATTAAACACGCTGAAGATTTAGAAGTTATTCCTGAACATGCTGATACTCAAGCGTTACAGACGGCTTATGATGTAGCAAGCCGCTTTCATTGGACAAAACAAGAACTTGAGGTGATGGAATACTGGGAAATGCGTGAGCGAGCGGATCAGGATAAGCGTCAGGC
>JSZA02000476.1 GCA_000785145.2 Candidatus Thiomargarita nelsonii | reverse complement strand
AACAAGCCAAGGAAAATAGCCAAAATGAGGGCGAAAAGGCTTTAGCGTCTTATAATTTATTTCAATTGGAAATCCGCAATAAAAATTATCCAGCGGCTTTAAAACATTTGCAATTGGCACTCAAACTCAATCGCTATGCGCTCTATGAGTTAGAAGAATATCCAGTCATAGAAGAAATTTTAGGGGCTGGCGCAATGGGTGTGGTTTTTCTCTGTCGGAATAAGTTAGGCAAACGAAGAGTCATCAAATCCTTTTGGGATTCAATAGAAGGCAGTGAAGATGAAGTCTTTTATGAAGCCCGCGTGATGAATGAAATTGCTGGCGAATATATTCCAGAACCTTTAACGTTTGGCTATTTGGATAAGGCGAAAAAGGAAAAGGCTTATTTGGTAACGGAATATATTGCA
>JSZA02000033.1 GCA_000785145.2 Candidatus Thiomargarita nelsonii | reverse complement strand
AGAAAATTTTAGCCGATTTATGTAATGGTTGTGTCAATGTGCTTACATTTGAACATCAATAAGCTTGTACGCCACGGAGGTGCATGCATGATCTCCGCACAGCGAAGTCCATTTTCGACAATTGTAGGGTGGGTAGAGCGATAGCGATACCCACCCTGCACAATATCTCCGCGTGGGAACGAGAAAAAAATAGATAGGCTATCTATTTAGGTAGTCCCTACAAACTAAATTGAAAGGAAACTCTAAAATGCTTGATGTTCAACATTTTGTAGAAGCGCGACTTTACAAAAATGAAGAAGCAGTGATCCAGGATGCCTTGCGTCACTTATTACGGGCGCGTCCAGAGCTACGCATTAAATTGGCGATTTATCGCTATCAAAAAGAAAATATTTCTCTCGCTAAAGCAGCGACTCTCGCCGGAATCAGTTGGGCACAGATGAAGGACATTTTAATGGAAAAAGGGATTTCACTTCGTTTGGGCGTAGAAACGCTAACAGAAGCTAAAGATGACATTCAAGCTTTACGGCAAGAACTTGAGGGGGCATCATGAGTGTTATTGCCGATACGACGGTCGTTTCTAATTTTGCTTGTATTGAACAACTTGATATTTTACGGCAACTCCATGAGACCATTTATATTTCAGTAGAAGTACATGAAGAAATGAAAACTGGATTGGAGGAAGGCTACCAGTTTTATGCTTTTCTTGATAATCATATCTACCCGTTTGAAGAATCTGGTTGGATAAAACTAACCAATATGGTTGACAATCAAGAATTTCGTTTATTTAGCAAATTACCCTCAAGCTTGCATCCAGGCGAAGCCTCATCTTTAGCGATAGCTCATCATCGTGGTTGGCTTTTTATGACGGACGATTTGACAGCACGTCGACAGGCTAAACGACTTGGAATTCGTCTTTCAGGTTCACTGGGCTGTTTGGTTTTGGCGATTGAACGTCATCTTTGCACTTTGGGAGAAGCCAATTATTGGCTCAATCGGATGATTGAGCAAGATTATAAATCGCCTGTTAATGATTTAAGTTCGCTTATTTCAGCAGGGGTTTAAGTACTGAACCATGAAACGAAGTATGCGAAGCTAATTATCGGAGATTTAGGAGTCCAAGATTTATCTTGGGCGTCTTATCACCAAAAGGAAAAAACCAAATGAAAACATTTACCCTAATTATAGTCTTACTGTTTAGCCTATCCGCAACCCCAGCCACTCAAGCCTCATTAGCAAGTCTCGCTTGGAATGGCTTCAAAGTTATCGCCATCGATACCGCCATTGATGTTATACAAGATTTATTTAAAGACAAAGTCACACCTCAAAAAGTCGCCGCACTCGTAAGGCGCGTTTCTCAATTGGATACACAATTGGCTGAATATCAAAATCAGTCCATCGCCAGCGAAGATTTTGACACTATCAAAGAGATGATTGCTGGCTTAAAAAGCGTCATCAAAACGATGGATGGAAGATTGTCTTAGGTTGAAGAACGTGTGAGCAAACTCGAATCCGAGCTTGTCTTATTGAGACAAACTTTACTCAATTTTAAGCAACCCGCTGCCTTGGATTTTAAAATCAACTACGTTTACCGCAGCCGTGGCAAGGGCACTTTTAAACCTTTAACCAAGGGAATGATATTACAATCAGGCGATCATTACAAAATCATCTTTACACCGGTTGAAAATTGTTATGTGTCTATTTTTCAAGTAGATTCTGCTAACAAGCTTTATCGGCTATTTCCCATGGCAGGATTTCGCAATATCATCCTCAACAACTTAAATCCCGTTGAAGGGGGCAAAACGTATTATCTGCCCGCCAAAAATAAATCATTTGTTCTTGATGAACAAATCGGTACTGAAACCATTTTTTTTATGGGCGCTCCGCAAGATGATCTGATATTATAAAAACAATATCAAGCCTTGCAATTGCGCCAACAACAAAAAGATATAGCACGAACGCAACAAGCAGAAATCCAATTGATTCAAAGCTTGCAACAAACCAAGGGAATGGTTTCGAGGTAAAAGTTTTTGCTCCGCAAAAACTTTTACCTCGATCGAGGTAAAAGTTTTTGCTCCGCAAAAACTTTTACCTCGAAAATATTACAGACGATGCAAGCCAAACCGTTTGGCATGAACGGGGAGATAAATTTTCCGTTTCGCAGAAAATTTTAGCCGATTTATGTAATGGTTGTGTCAATGTGCTTACATTTGAACATCAATAAGCTTGTACGCCACTCCCATCGCCGTTAAGGGCAACCATAAAGGATTGCCCCTACATGATATGCAATTTTTACTTGGGTAACGAAGTAGGGGCAATCCCTTGTGGTTGCCCTTAACGGCGATGGCATTTTTGCGGAGCAACGGAACGAGAAAAAAAGGGGAGATTATAAACTGTCTATCAAAATTAACAACAAAACATACAAAGCCCTCATATTTGATGTCGATGACACATTGATTGACACCTCCAAATCCTATGATGAGGCGATCAAAAAAACGGTGAAAAAATTCACCTCAGCCCAAGTCAGCGACGCGCAACTCAATTTAGTGCGTACCAAGGGACTTACTTATGGCGTTAATAATGATTGGCATGTCACTTGGCTTTTAATCGCGTTAATCAAAAAATTTCCTAACGATAACTGGGAAGAGGCTTTGACGCATAAGCGGTTAGCTCAAATCCAGCCAGATTCAAAAGAATTTATTAAAATGAAAGAATTTTTTCAAAATCTTTATCTTGGAAAACCCTCATTTAATGGACAAGGCTTAATTGATACCGCTGAAAAAAAAATGTACACTGATGCCTTTTTTCCAACCCTCAAAACGTTTGGCGTAAAAATGGCCGTTGTCACTAGCCGACCCGCTGACGAAGCACTATATACCTTAAAAGAGGTCAATGGATTAGTGGGAGAATTTATAGAAAGTGAACAATTTATCATCAGTGTTGGCAGTCAAAACAGCACTGGTCAATTGATAGCCGAAAAACCCAGTCCAGCGCCTATTTTAGAAAGTATTAAAAGATTATCAGTCGGCTTAAATGAGGCGGTTTATATTGGAAACTCTAGCAGTGATTACCTCGCCGCTAGAGAGGCAGGCGTTGATTTTATCCAAGTGGGATCAAGCCGCATTGAGAGAGCCAAGGAGCCTCAAGGATTTCATTACTTCAAACTTGAGAATGTTAATGGATTAGTACTCTGTCAATGTTAAATTGATGGGTGTTGTAGGGTCAATGCCATTAAGTTAAGGGCAACCATAAAGGATTGCCCCTACAGGATACGTGATTTTTCGTAGGGGCAATGCCCTAGTGGTTGCCCTTAATTTAATGGCATTGTGTTGTAGGGTGCGTACTCCGCACAAATCAAGTCAAAAGGTGCGTAGGACGCACCCTACATTACCCATTTCTCGTTCCCACGCTCTGCGTGGGAATGCCTGTAGCGACGCTCTGCGTCGAATTATTAAAATAATCTGAGGATATACTATATGCCACACCGTTATACTGGACTTATCAACAAATACCGTGACTATTTGCCCGTGCATGAAGACACGCGCATTATTAGTCTAACTGAGGGCAATACGCCCCTAATACGTTTGCATAACATTCCCAAACTTTTAAATAAAGAAATCAATATTTATGTCAAATATGAGGGACTGAATCCCACAGGCTCCTTTAAAGATCGTGGAATGACGATGGCGATTACTAAAGCCGTGGAAGCGGGTAGTCAAGCCACGGTTTGCGCCTCAACCGGAAATACATCTGCCAGTGCTGCCGCCTATAGTGCTAGGGCGGGTATTACCGCATTTGTCCTCATTCCCGAGGGAAAAATCGCCCAAGGTAAACTCGCGCAAGCCATGATGCACGGTGCAGTTATCATTCAAATTCAAGGCAATTTTGATGATGGAATGCGATTAGTGAAAGAAGTGGCTGCTCATGCCCCTATTACGATAGTTAACTCTATTAATCCATACCGTTTACAGGGACAAAAAACGGCAGCGTTTGAAATTATTGAGGCACTCGGCAGAGCCCCCGATTATCATTGTTTACCGGTGGGCAATGCTGGGAATATCAGCGCCTATTGGATGGGTTATACTCAATTTGCAGACAACGGCATTGTCAATAAACGACCTAAAATGTGCGGCTATCAAGCCAGTGGAGCGGCACCGTTTTTGCGTGGGCATCCCGTCGAACATCCTGAAACCGTGGCAACGGCTATTCGTATCGGAAATCCGCAAAGTTGGGATAAAGCTGTCAATGCACAACAAGAATCGGGAGGTTGGTTTGATGAGTTTAGCGATGAAGAGATTTTGGCGGCGCAAAAGTTGTTGGCTGAAAAGGAAGGGATTTTTTGTGAGCCTGCCTCAGCGATTTCAATCGCGGGCGCGATGAAGGATATTAAAGGGGGTAAAATTCCAGAAGGTAGCACAGTGACTTGTACTTTAACGGGGCATGGTTTGAAAGACCCTGATACAGCGATTAGTCAAAGCACAACGCCTCTTATAAAAGTTAAGGCTCAACTTGAAGAAGTTAAAGCGGCGATTTTGCAGAATATGGGCTGAGCAATCTAAAAATCCTATTTCTTAAAGAAATAGGATTTTTTTTGAACGGCGGGGTTTTGGCAATCCTGCCAGTTTTAAAAAGTTTTGTTAGCGAGGATTGGGGTCAATGCCATTAAGTTAAGGGGGCAAACCCGATAGGGTAGCCCCTACGAAACGGCATATTATGTAGGGGCAATCCCTTGTGGTTGCCCTTAATTTAATGGCATTGGGATTGGGGTGGTATTAATAACGAAAAGTTGCACTTCTTCCCCTTCAGCAATGGCAGTGTCAACGGGCAACACTGGGCGAAAAATACCCTTTTCAAAAACGGCGGTGATAGTTGATTCGCTCAGATTGGCTGATAAAACACGAATAATGTTATTTAATGTCATATAAGCACTTTCTGGGGAAGTAAACCTTCAGCCAAAATAACCGTTGCACCTTTCGGCGTCAAATTCGCCAAAGTTTCCTCTTTATCACGGATACCAAGTGCCGGAGCTTCATAAGTACCGAGTGGTTCACCCACCTGAATTGGATAAGTGGCTACTTCCAGTTCATCTTTAAACCAGTCTTTGATTTGACTATAAAAGTCATTTACCCGCTCCAAATAAAGTTCGACTTTTTTTTCAACAATTTGTTGATCATTAATTGTATTCATGTTTGCATCTCTAGTGCCAATGCCATTAAGTCTCGCAAAAAACCATACATGTAGGGTGGAGTAAGCGATAGCGTATCCACATGATTTATATATAAATATCGGTGGATACGCTACCGCTTAATCCACCCTACAAAAGCTTAACTTAATGGCATTGATCTCTAGTGCAGGAGAGCGACCATTTCACCGAAAAAAAAAGGAGTCCAAGATAAATCTTGGACTCCAAAATATTACACAGAGCGTACCAAACCCGCTTCAACATTATCACGGCTGTCACGCCCGACTAAGATTTCAATCAATTCTAAGGCAAAATCCATTGCAGTGCCGGGACCTCGGGAAGTCACGACTTGTCCATCTTTAACGACGGGGGCATCTATGATTTGCATATCCGGCATACTTTCTAATACGCCCGGATAACTGGTGGCTGATTTGTTTGCTAACAAACCCGCATCTGCTAACACTTTAGGCGCAGCACAGATCGCCGCTGTGTATTTGCCTTGTTGTTGCATGTCTTTGAGCAGTTGATGAATACGAGGATCATTGTTAAGATTTTCAGCACCCGCTAAGCCGCCCGGTAAAACTATCATATCAAAGCTTTGTTTGATAGCATCATCTAAAGTGGTATCGGGTATCAATACCACACCGCGACTGGCTTTGACAGCTTGATTATCAAGTCCGGCTGTGAGAACGCTGATGCCGGCGCGACGTAGTAAATCAATGACTGTGACAGCTTCAAGCTCTTCACAGCCTTGAGCAAGGGGAATTAGGACTGTAGGCATATCAGTTGTTTTTCAGTTGTTTCGGGAAATCCGCGTAGCGGAATTCCCGAAACAAAAGGTTTTCAGTTGTTTCGGGAATGAGGGACGATTTCCCGAAACTCAAAAAGGGTTTAGCTACGCTGACTTCGTTGCGGGAAATCCGCGTAGCGGAATTCCATAAACCAAAGGTTTTCAGTTGTTTCGGGAATGAGGGACGATTTCCCGAAACTCAAAAAGGGTTTAGCTACGCTGACTTCGTTGCGGGAAATCCGCGTAGCGGAATTCCATAAACCAAAGGTTTTCAGTTGTTTCGGGAATGAGGGACGATTTATCGAAACGAAGATTAGGAAGAAACTATCAATTACGCTGTGTTTTGATAATATTCAAACCTTTCAATAAATTCAAGGCTTCATAAACAGCATAATCCTTTTTGATCAACGGAACATCGGCTTCCTCGGCAGAGTCCTTCTTCTTAGAAGATTTCTCAGAGTTACCGTTTTCTAAATGCCCCGTTAAATCCGATTCTTTGAGGAAGCCATCCTCTTTTTCAACGGAAGCAATTTCAACATTGTTCAGCAGAATGTCTGGCTCTATGCCTTCCGCTTGTATAGAACGGCCTAACGGCGTGTAGTAGCGTGCGGTGGTCAGTTTTAAGGCCGCATCATTATTCATGGGTAAAATGGTTTGTACAGAGCCTTTTCCAAAAGTCTTGGTACCCATAATGATGGCCCGTTTATGGTCTTGGAGGGCACCCGCGACAATTTCTGAGGCGGAAGCTGAGCCACCGTTGACTAAGACGACCATCGGCGCACCATTGATTAAATCACGCGGATGCGCTTTAAATTTGAAAGAAGAATCGTCAACGCGCCCTTGGGTATAAACTATCAAACCTTTAGGGAGAAAACTATCCGATACTTCCACTGCCCCATTTAAGACACCGCCGGGATTGTTACGCAAATCTAGCACTAAGCCATTGAGACGGCCTTTATTCTCTTTTTTGAGAGCATAAATAGCCTTTTCTAAATCTCTAACAGTCTGTGTTTGAAAATGACTGATGCGGACATAGCCATAACCCGGTGCTAAAGTACGGCTCTTGACACTTTTGACCTTGATAATATCACGCACAATAGTGATGTGTATGGGTTTATCTTCAGTGTCGCGCACGACGGTTAATTTGATGCTCGTACCTGGTTTGCCGCGCATAATTTTGACGGCATCAGTGAGCGTCATTCCTTTCACAGGCGCATCATCCAAACGGATAATCAAATCTCCGGCTTGCATCCCCGCACGTTGTGCAGGCGTATCGTCAATCGGTGCAATGACTTTAATAAAGCCATTCTCCATGCCGACTTCAATACCGAGACCACCAAATTCACCAGTCGTACCAATTTGTATTTCTTTAAATACGTCGGGCGTTAAGTAATTTGAATGTGGATCGAGCCCACTCAACATGCCAGCAATGGCATTTTCCAGCAGTGTCTTGTCATCAACTTCTTCAACATAATCACTTTTGATTCTGTGAAAAACTTCAGTAAAGGTACGCAGCTCTTCAAAAGGTATCGCACTTTGGTTACGATCAGCAAATACAGTACCGGCGATGGCAATAAATGAACCAAGGACGACACCTATTAATAATGTGGGTAAATAACGAAATAGGGAACGCATATATATTATATCTCCATAGTTCAGGTTGTTTTCACGAGAAAATGATAAGGAGTCCAAGATTTATCTTGGACGTGACCTGACTTCCAAGATAAATCTTGGACTCCTGTGTCGCGGCTTAAGTTGGTAGCCTTATTATAGATATAATAATACAATTTTACTTTGAAAGTAGCAATTTTTTTAATTGATAAGGAGTCGGCCAGATTTATCTTGGACGCCCCTGATTGGCAACCGCATTCATCGCCTTTTTAATCGCCTCTTCGTCACCGAGATAATAGTGCTTAATGGGATTTAAATCCTCATCCAATTCGTACACTAAAGGTACACCAGTTGGAATATTTAGACTAATGATTTGCTCCTTTGAAAGCTGATCAAGGTGTTTTACTAAGGCGCGTAAGCTGTTGCCGTGTGCTGTGATGAGCACCTTTTGGTCTTGTTTGACCATCGGGACAATTGTTTTATTCCATAAATATAAAACACGCTCTATTGTGTCGTCTAAACACTCACTTAAAGGCAGGTCTTTATCAGAGAGCTTTTTATAGCGTGGTTCATGGCCTGGAAATCTCTCATCTGACTGGGTTAGCGGCGGGGGCGGCACATCAGTGCTTCGTCTCCAAATTTTGACCTGAGCCTCGCCATATTTTTTCGCCGTCTCAACCTTGTTTAATCCCTGAAGCGCACCGTAGTGGCGCTCATTTAAGCGCCAATCACGATGAACTGGAATCCACATTAAATCCATCTCATCCAATACAATCCAAAGCGTCCTAATTGCTCTTTTTAGAACGGAGGTAAAAGCGACATCAAATGTGTAGCCATTTTCTTTAAGCAACTTTGCACTGTTCAAAGCCTCGCGTGATCCATTTTCAGTCAGATCAACATCACTCCAACCAGTAAAACGGTTTTCTTTATTCCAAACACTTTCTCCGTGTCGCACTAATACTATTTTATACATGAACGAGTTAGTCTCCACAAAAACAATGGAAAATAGCCAAAAAAACCGACTTGAAATATATATATAAACCTAAATAGCTATCTAAATAATAAATTATAATTATCCAGAACGTTTATGTGGCATACTTAAATAAAATAATCTAATCCGTTTTAAAAACTGAGTAGTTTATAAGAAAATTCCCCACACATTTATATATTTTATCAGATAACAATTTTATAGACAAACGTGAGAATTCAACAAATGGAGTATCCAGTGCCACATCTGTGTAATCGGTCGGTATCAACCCATTATCCCTTCGCCGTCTGTCCGCTTAGGGTAACATAACCAATGTTTGACCGTTTTTTTTAACTTGGTTGGCTAACCACCTCAAACATTGTGCAGTATTTTATACCACAAAATCTCTAAAAATGTCAAGTTAAAATGGTATCCACTTTTGTCTATATTATCAACAGATGTGGATATTTTTTGAGTCTATATTTTAACGGAATAGCTCGCTTCACAACTTATTTTATCAAAAAAAAAGCATTCTAAATAGAATTTTAGTATTATATAATATATAAATGAGGGTATCTAATTAACCATAGGAAATTTAAGTTATGACTTATAATAGCTTTACAGACTTCGGGATGAGATCTATGTCAGACAATAGTCATCAGACGATTACACTTATGACCCATGATGAGGACATTGAACGCGCATCGCGCTCTATGAAAGCCATGTCTCACCCATTGCGACTAAAAATCCTCTGTGTTTTGGGGGAAAGTGAATACAGTGTACAAGATATTGTTGAGCAGGTGGGTACCTCACAAAGCAATATCTCCCAACATTTAGCTATTTTGCGTGAAAAGGGGATTTTAATATCACGTAAAGATGCTAATCGCGTTTATTATCATGTGGGGGATGTGCGTACCTTGCGCCTGATTAGCATGATGCGTGAGGTATTCTGTCGGTCATTTTGTGCTTGAATCACCAGCAAGTCATCCCTATTGATAAGTCTCTTATTTATATATATGCTCAACCTTAAGAGGATTTAAGTATTATGACAGTTGAACGATTGGTACTTATCGTTGCAGGGAGTTTTATTTTGCTCTCACTGGCTTTAAGTCAGTTACACCATCCAGATTGGATCTGGTTTACCGCATTTGTGGGTGCTAATTTACTCCAAAGTGGCTTTACGCGCTTGTGTCCATTGGCGATCATCCTCAAAAAAGCGGGCGTACCCACTGAGCAAACAATCAATAATTCACCTGAGTTGCAAACCACTTAACGTATGGAACAATTAGTTGAATTTGCAGGTAATCACTCCGGCTTATTTTTGGCTTTCGCCTTCGTCTCCGGCTTATTAGTTTGGAGTTTATTGGGAGATAGCTTAGCCGGGGTTAAAGCCTTGTTGCCACAAGAGGCGACTTTGTTGATTAATCATGAAGATGCGATTGTGCTTGATGTCCGCGAGGATAATGAATATGTACAAGGCCATATTTTGAATTCGGTGCATATCCCATTAAGCCTGTTATCTGACAAAATCGCTCGATTAGAAAAATACCGTAACCGTCCGATCATTGCCAGTTGTAGGAGTGGTAGTCGTTCTGGGCAAGCATGCCGCCGGTTGAAAAAAAACGGTTTTGAGAAAGTTCATAACCTCAAAGGGGGCATTATGGGCTGGGAAAATGCCAACCTACCCCTTACCAAAGGCAAAAACGGCAAATAATAAATAAACCTCAAAGAGGATAATTTCAGTGGAAAATACGCAGAATCCGGCAGATGCCGAACAATTTGGGATACAAAATGTCTATATCAAGGACATTTCTTTTGAGACACCCAATTCTCCACAGATTTTTATGGAAGAGTGGAAACCCCAAATGGATATGGAGCTATCTAATAATATTAACAAGTTGCAGGAAGACCTGTTTGAAGTGGTGTTAAAGATCACCGCCACTGTCAAAGTTGGGGAGAAAACCGCTTTTCTTATCGAAGTCCATCAAGCTGGTATCTTTCTTATCAAGGGTTTGGCGCAAGATAAATTGTCGTATATCCTCAACAGTTATTGTCCAAATATTTTGTTCCCGTTTGCCCGTGAACTGATAACAAGTACCGTCACACGGGGCGGATTTCAGCCGCTGCTATTGGCACCGATCAACTTTGAGACTTTGTATGCTCAACAACAAGAAGAAGAAAGCCAAAAAAACACTCCCAATTGAATAACACAGTGCAACAATCTATTTTAGTACTCGGTGCCGGCTCGTGGGGCACCGCTCTTGCCCTTGTTTTAGCGCGTAACGATCACAAAGTTTGGCTTTGGAGCCGAAATCCTCAGCATGTAGAGCAAATGAAGGTGACGCGACAAAATGCCCGATTTTTGCCAGACAATCACTTCCCTGATGCTTTACAACCAATAGCTAATTTAAAAGAAGTTGTACCACAAATAAATGAAATTTTGGTAGTCGTACCCAGTCATGCTTTTCGTGAAACGCTCAATAAAATTGCTCCCTACATCACCGCCCAAGCCCGTATCTGTTGGGCAACAAAAGGGCTAGAAAATAATAGCGGCTTGTTATTGCATCAAGTCGCCGAACAAGTTTTAGGATCAAAACGATCTTTGGCTGTTTTATCGGGACCCTCATTTGCACAGGAAGTGGCGGCGGGCTTACCAACGGCTGTCACAATCGCATCATCGCTCGCCGAATACGCTCAAGACTTGGTGACATTATTCCACAATCACAGCTTTCGCCCCTATACTTGTACTGACATCATTGGCGTACAAGTGGGGGGCGCCATCAAAAATATTATGGCGATTGCGGCTGGGATTGCTGATGGCTTAGGTTTTGGAGCGAATACCCGTGCAGCCCTTATCACACGGGGCTTGACGGAAATGGTACGCTTTGGCACTAGCTTAGGTGGACAAGGTGAAACTTTTATGGGATTAGCTGGCTTAGGTGATTTGATACTCACTTGTACTGACAATCAATCACGGAATCGTCGCTTTGGTTATGCCTTAGCGCAGGGCAAATCGCTGAGCCAAGCACAAACTGAGATTGGGCAAGTTGTTGAGGGAGTGCGAACATGCCATGAAGTCAAGCGTTTAGCTCAACAAAGTGGGATAGATATGCCGATTGTGGAACAAGTTGATAAGGTGCTGCAAGGTGTGTGTACCCCCAGCGAGGCTGTGCAAGCTTTATTATCACGCCAACCAAAACCTGAATTTTAGTTATTAGTTATTAATTTGGACGAGACGCCCAAGATAAATCTTGGACTCCTAACTCTGGAGTCCAAAATTTATTTTGAATATGTTCTCGTTCCTTTGCCTCGCGCACTCTCTTATACATAAGTATTTAACTTCAAAGGTTTGGTGGGTGCAGCGAAGCTCTACCCACCCTACAAAAAAACTTGTGTATAAGAGAGTGCGCGAGGCAAAGGAATGCCTGTGACGACGCTCTGCGTCGTGTGTTTAGCAAACTGATAACTGATAACTGATATACTTACAAAAACAATGAATCTAAATTTTCTTGAATTTGAACAACCGATTGCAGAACTCGACGCTAAAATTGAGGAACTGCGTCATATCACAAATGACACTGACATCAACATCAATGATGAAATTGCTCGACTACAACTCAAGTGTCAAGAGCAAACTCGCTCAATTTTCTCCTCCCTAACGGCTTGGCAGGTTGCCCAACTGGCACGACATCCCCAACGACCTTATATGCTTGACTACATTGATCTTATCTTCACAGATTTTCAAGAACTGCATGGAGATCGCGTTTTTGGTGATGATCAAGCCATGCTTGGTGGATTGGCACGGTTTGAAGGTCGCCCAGTGATGCTTATTGGTCAACAAAAAGGTCGTGATACCAAAGAAAAAATACAACATAATTTTGGGATGCCACGTCCAGAAGGCTATCGCAAAGCCCTACGCTTGATGAATATGGCAGAACGTTTTAAATTGCCAATTCTCACATTTATTGATACGCCCGGTGCTTATCCTGGCGTTGATGCTGAAGAGCGGGGGCAAAGTGAAGCCATTGCTCGCAATTTATATGTTATGGCGAATTTAAAAACGCCAATTATTTGTACTATCATTGGAGAAGGTGGCTCAGGTGGCGCCTTGGGAATCGGGGTGGGTGATAGGCTCTGTATGTTAGAATATAGCACTTATTCAGTGATTTCACCTGAAGGCTGTGCCTCAATTTTGTGGAAAAGTGCTGACAAAGCACCTGAGGCAGCGGAAGCCATGAATATGACTTCACAACGCCTTAAAGAATTGGATTTAATTGATGTGATCATTCCAGAGCCTTTGGGCGGCGCACACCGAGATGTCAACGCAATGGCAAGTCAATTGAGTGCCGTCTTACAAGAAAATTTGCTCGAACTCACACAAGTGCCCGTTGATGAATTGGTAGAAACCCGTTATCAACGTTTAATGCAGTTTGGGGAGTTTGATGAATGAATTATGAACAGACATCATCACAAAATTTAAATGTTTCGGGAATTCCGCTACGCGAATTTCCCGAAACGACGTTCAGAGTTTCGGGAAATCGTACCTCATTCCCGAAACAACAAATTCAGTCGATAAATGTTTCGGGAAATCGTACCTCATTCCCGAAACAACAAATTCAGTCGATAAATGTTTCGGGAAATCGTACCTCATTCCCGAAACAACAAATTCTGACATGGGCGAAGGTATTATTAATACTAGCGATAGGATGTTATTTTAACATCGCTTGTGCTCCTATCTATCGTACTCACTATGCCTTTGCACCACCTCCAACAGCAGAAGGCAAAATCTGTGCCTCTCAATGTAACTCTGATCAATTGCACTGCAAACAGATGGAGGAGCTCATATACGAAACCTGTCAGCTTCGAGCAGAACGCGCCTACCACTACAATAGAATCTGCAACGACGATAAAGAACACAGAAAAGATTGTCATACACCTTTTCATTATTATCAACCAATCTGTATAACAAATTATAGTCGATGCCAAACCCAGTATAGAGCGTGTTACAAAACCTGTGGCGGAACAATAACAGCCCAGAAAGTTTGCGTTTTCGGCTGTTAGGTGCTTATTTTAATAAAAAAAACAGAAGCAAAGCATTGATAATAAAAGAAACGATTGAAGTGCTTCGCCAAAAAACCACCGGATTTCGTTCTCGTAGCGAGACAGGTGCGGGATGGGATAGATCATATAAAAAATCCGATATCGACTCATAACGCCGAGTCGGATTAGGATGAACCGCCTTTTTTAGCGCACAATCCACCCACACCGGCAACGTCGGATTATTATAACAAGCTGATACATAGTTCAACTTCTGGGATTTTTTTCCCATCTCCCCATAAGGTAAATGACCCGTCAATATTTCATAAGCAATCACACCCAGAGAAAAAAGATCGGAGCGGACACTACCAGTGTAACCCGACAAATATTCTGGTGCTGTATAATTTCGAGTACCCAAGAGATTAATCCGCTCAATGGGCGTTGTGATTTCCTCAAGCCCAGCAATTTTGGTCGATCCAAAATCAATGATTTTGATAGTACCATGATTATCAATCATGACATTTTCAGGTTTGAGATCTTGATGGATCATTTCCATACGGTGAAATGCCCGTAATCCCGATGCGATTTGTTCAATGATAGCTCTCATCTCACTCAACGGAGCTTGAGGATTTTCAGTCATCCATTCGCGCAAAGTTTGACCTTGGATATATTCAGCGACAAAGTATAGGAATTGACGATGCTGCTTTGGTTTATAAACTTTCATCACATGTGGATGTGTCAAGCGTTTGCCTATCCATTCTTCATGAAGAAATAAATCAATGTAAGCGGGATCATCTTCAAAGTTGAGCGAAGGAGTTTTGAGTACGACTTTTTTCTGGGTTTCTTCATCCACACCGAGGTATAGCTGAATATGGCTACTGGCATACAATTCACGCAAAATATAGTAACCATCCAAGTGCATCCCTGAAGACAAGGGAGGCGGAAAGGGTAATGCCGTTAATTTTTGATAGAAGGCGTTAACATCAGGGCTGGGCAAGTTTTCGATTCGCACAATCTGACAAGTCAGATTATCTGGACTGTCATTAGCATACGCTTCATCGGTTATCAGTTGACAGGCTTTATTTAAGTCGCTGCTATTGTCATGTATATACTCAATGATGTCTTTATCATTAAGATATTCATGCACCCCATCCGTTGAAAAAATAAAATAGTCACCCTCATTCACGCTGAATTTGCGATAATCTATTTCAATATGGAGTTCAATACCCATCGCCCGGGCTAGATATTCTTTCTCCTCAGAAACTTGAAGGCGATGATCTTGAGTCATACATTCAAGATCGTTATCATGTAAACGATAGATGCGTGTATCCCCGACATGAAACACATAGGCTGTCGTTGATTTGATGACCAAGATACTTAAAGTGGTAACCAGCCCTTTGTTAGTACCATAAACATAATATCCCTGCCCATATAACCAGCGATTGAGAGCAGTTAGAATTTTTTGGCCAGCGGTTTTAACAGTCCAAGATTCTGGCGTACTGTAATAGTCATTTAGAAAACCTTCAACGCTATATTTGCTCGCTTTGTCACCTGCTTCGCTGCTACTTACGCCATCTGCGATCACAGCGACTATCCCTTTAGTAGAGAGCATAGGTTCAGGTGGTGCCAACACGCCGTAAGAATCTTGATTTTTCGCCTTGCGCCCCGTTTGGGAGTATTGACCAACTGTGACTGAAAGTGTGTTTGACATAGTTTGAATCCCCGTGAAATACTCAGAAAAGCTTAAGTAACAATCATAGACTATAAATGATTACAACAAAACTTTCTAGTGTCCATCCAAAAAACTCAACTTTTAATGGATCTATGACGTGGGGCAATGAAGAAAGGAGAGTTTGTAGCAGGCGGCGATTAAAAAAAAATCCTATTTCTTAAAGAAATAGGATTTTTAGATTTACGATAGTCTGGAGTCTGCCAGATTTATCTTGGACACCAATCTCTTAACCAACATCAATCATTTGTACCGTACCATCTGGCAGAACTTCAGCCATTTGTCCTTTTGGTTCCTCGAAGAAAATAGCGATCAGCCCCATCACGAATAGTGCAGAGCCGCCAATCACTAAGAAGAACGTTCCAGCATCGACAAAGGAGAATATGGTTAAATAGATAACCGCACCCACATTACCAAAAGCACCCGTCATACCTGCGATTTGACCTGTCATTCTCCGCTTAACGAGTGGCACAACGGCAAAAACAGCACCTTCACCTCCCATGACGAAAAATGAACAAAACATCGTGACTGCTATAGCCAGCACTATCGACCAGCTCGCGTCGATGAGACTCATCAAGAAATATCCAACGGATAAACCAGTGAGCAAAATAATCAAGGCTTTTTTGCGCCCAAATGTGTCACTGAAAAAACCACCGATGGGACGCGCTACCAAATTCACAAAGGCAAAACTTGCTGCGATTAAACCTGCTGTGGCGATAGACATACCGGTAGCCAATCCTTCGGGATTGTACATTTTATAGTAAAACAGGGGCAACATAGAAACCACCGCTAATTCTGAGCCAAAGGTACAGAAATAAGCCACATTCAACATAGCCACTTGTTTAAATTTGTAGCGATGCATTTCAGGGACAGGCGTGTGGAAGATGTCTTTGTTGACCCGATAAACATGATAGGCTTGGTACAGGTAAAGGAGTATCAGTAACCCATAAATCACATAACTCGTCGTTTGAGTGAGCAGCGCCTGTAGGCCTTCTTCTTCGGATATATCCAACAAACCAAGTTTCCAAGTCAAAACGGCTAAGGCGATATACAAAGGTATATTCATCACCAAATACAGTACAAAATCCCCTGGACTTGTGACTTCCATTGCGCCCGTTTTGTTAGGTTTGAAATAAGTTGAACCTTTAGGCGTATCTCTCACAGCGATGTAAAAGATAACGGAATAAACCATGGCAACGACACCACTGATTCCCAAGGTATAACGCCATACGTCCTCTTTGGGTAAGTCAAACCAAGTCATGAACAAAACGGCAATAGTTGGCAATGTTATGGCGGCACCGGCTGAGCCAAAGTTACCCCAACCTCCATAGATACCTTCAGCTAAACCCACTTGTTTATGTGGGAACCATTCTCCAATCATGCGGATGCCGATAACAAAACCCGCACCGACGAAACCCAACAAAAAGCGCATCAGTGCCATTTGTTCAAAAGTGTTAGTCATCGCAAACATGATACATAAAACACCTGAAATCACCAGTAACAGCGAATACATGATGCGAGGTCCAAATTTGTCCACCAGCATACCAATTGCAATTCGGGATGGAATGGTAAGCGAGACATTGAGAATCATTAACACTTTTACCTGTTGGCTAGTCAAATCCAGTGCATCTTTAATATAGATCATTAAAGGGGCAGCGTTAAACCAAATATAAAAGCTGATAAAAAAAGCAAACCACGTAAAATGTAGTGTGCGGATCCTTTCGGATTTCAAGTCAAAGAGATTTATGCGTTCGGCCATCAATAACTCCATCAATTGTTTTGTTGAATTAAAAGAGAGCTTAACTTTATGGTATTGCGGCTGTTATCAAAAGAACGAATTGAGTGACACATTAATGTCACACAAAGCGAACGGGCATACTATCAGTGTTTTTTAGAAAACGCAAGTTCTAAATGGTTTTTCTACAGGCGCATGACTTGGTATTCTAACTTTGTTACACACATAAATAATTATTTAATAATACCTTTAAATATTCTAATGGTAGGCGTCCAAGATAAATCTGGCCGACAAAAAATTGTAGGATTAATACCCATTCTCCAATCTAAAAATCCTATTTCTTAAAGAAATAGGATTTTTTAAATAGACTTGTCCCTTTTTAATTGTAGGGTGGGTAGAGCGGAGCGCAACGAAGTGGCGGGACGCCCAACCCACCTATCTGAGCGGTGGGTTTCGCTCTACCCACCCTACATACTGCTAAAAATATTTTTTAAATGACAAAAAAAACCATGATAAAAGTAGGAATAGTAGGCGGCACGGGTTACACCGGTGTCGAATTATTGCGTTTATTAGCACAACATCCACAAGTGCAAGTGCAAACCGTCACGTCTCGTGCTAAAGCCGGGACACAAGTGGCCGAATTATTCCCCAATTTGCGGGGACACTTCGATTTAGCATTTACAGAACCGGCACAAGAAAAATTCACTGACTGTGAACTCGTCTTTTTTGCCACACCGAATGGTACGGCTATGCAAAGCGTACCCTATTTACTCAATGCGGGTATAAAAATAATTGATTTAGCAGCAGATTTTCGCCTTAAAGATATCGCCGTTTGGGAACAATGGTATGGTATGGAACATGCCTGTCCCCACTTGCTTGAGGAAACCGTATATGGCTTGCCCGAAGTCAATCGAGCGGAAATTGCCAAAGCGCGTTTAGTTGCAAATCCCGGTTGTTATCCAACGGCAGTGCAATTGGGATTTTTACCCTTATTAGAAGCCGGAATCATTGATCCACAACGCCTGATAGCAGATGCAAAATCGGGAGTCAGTGGAGCGGGTCGTAAAGCCAATGTGGCAACTTTGATGGGTGAAACGGGAGAAAGTTTTAAAGCCTATAATGTCTCAGGGCACCGCCATTGGCCAGAAATTTGTCAAGGATTAAATGCTTATACAGAAAAGCCAGTGGATTTAACTTTTGTACCCCATTTAATACCGATGATACGTGGAATTGAAGCCACCTTGTACGCCAGCACGCTGCGCGACATCAGTTTAGAAGAAATACAAAGTTTATTTATACAACGTTATCAAAATGAACCGTTTGTCGACGTATTGCCCGCTCAATCTCATCCAGAAACGCGCAATGTGCGTGGTGTGAATATGTGCCAATTAGCAATACATCAGCCTCATAAGACTGTTGTGATATTATCGGTGATTGATAATCTGGTCAAAGGGGCAGCCGGACAAGCTATTCAAAATATGAATATTATGTGTGGCTTACCAGAAACCAGTGGACTCACAGGGGTCGCATTGTTGCCATGAAAACTGGTGCAATTCTCGTTCCTTTGCCTCGCAAAAATGCCATTAAGTTAAGACCATGTAGGGTGGATTAAGCGATAGCGTATCCACCTGATTAATATATAAATTCAGGGGGAGGAACTCCGCTTAATCCACCCTACATGTATGGTTTTTTAGCTTAACTTAATGGCATTGACGCGAGGCAAAGGAATGCCTGCATCGACGCGAGGCAAAGAGAGGAGTGGATTCTTAAAAAGGAAAGAATGACAATCAAAGGAGCAAACATAAGATGTGGGGAAGCCGTAATCCAAAACAGGTCACCCGAATTGACACATTAATTGGTCAACAAACTGAAATTAAAGGTGATATTATTTTCAGTGGCGGTTTGCATATTGATGGAAAAGTTGAAGGCAATATCTCAGCGCGAAAAGAAGAATCGGAGGCGGTGTTGACTTTAAGCGAGCAGGGATCAATCAAGGGAGATGTGCGAGTGCCCAATATCATTCTCAATGGTACAGTCGAAGGCAATGTGTATGCAGAAGCCTATCTTGAATTAGCCATTCATGCTCGTATCACCGGTAATGTGTCTTATAATGTCATTGAAATGACAAAGGGAGCAGAAGTGAATGGTAGCTTGGAACGTGCCTCCGATTGATATTATCAACATGAGAAATTAATTTATGAATAAGCAAGCCCATTGTTCTTTTTGTGGTATTAAAGCCTCCACTAACAGTCCGCTCATTGCCGGAACGGAGGGATATATTTGCGAAAGTTGTGTCAATCTCGCTAATAAAGTTGTCGCCAATTGGGTGCGTCAACGCGCCACTGCCACCAAAGATTGGCATAACAACTTACCCACCCCCTCCGCCATGAAAGCATGGTTAGATAATTATGTGATCGGACAAGACTTCGCAAAAGAAATTCTCAGCGTTGCCGTTCATAACCATTACAAACGCCTATACCACGAGCGTTCTGCTGACAAGGATGACCAGATAGAAATCAGTAAATCCAATGTACTGATGATAGGACCTTCTGGGACAGGAAAAACTTTACTTGCCACTACTTTAGCTAAAATTGTTGGCGTACCATTTGCCATTGCCGATGCGACCACATTAACTCAAGCTGGCTATGTGGGTGATGATGTTGAAAGTATTTTGGTGCGTTTACTCGATGTGGCTCAGGGCAATGTTGGACGGGCAGAATGGGGTATTATTTATATTGACGAAATAGACAAATTGGCCCGCGTTTCAGAAAGCGCGACGGTATCGCGGGATGTCTCTGGTGAAGGCGTACAACAAGCCCTACTCAAATTAGTCGAAGGCACAAGCGTTAAACTGCTACAAAAAGGGCGAAAGCGTGAAAACAATACGGTTATGATGGATACCAGCAACATTTTGTTTATTGTTGGCGGAGCCTTTACGGGTCTTGAAGAGCATGTGACTAAGCGCGTCATACCGGGGCGTTCTGAGATTGGATTTCAGGCACCGCTACTGGAAACGCAGAAACTCAGTGCAGAGCGCATCTTGGCAGAAACGCAGCCCGACGATTTACGTCGTTTTGGTTTAATCCCTGAATTTATTGGACGCTTTCCCATCATTGCCATCTTGGAAGAATTAGATGAAGCCGCACTCGTTAGAATTCTGACAGAGCCACGCAATGCCCTAGTTCGTCAATACCAAAAACTGTTTTCCTACGAAAACGTTGAACTTGAATTTACGCCCGAAGCCTTAACAGCGATTGCCGCTAAAGCCTTAGAACGCGGCACTGGCGCACGCGGGTTGCGGAGCATACAAGAACAAGTCTTGCGTCGTTGCATGTTTGAGCTTCCGTCGCGTCAAGAAGTGATACGTTGTATTGTTGATGAAGAGGCTGTCAACGGTACTGGCGAGATTCAATTGATTGAATCTGAAGAAGATGATATAGAAGCCAACGCAAATTAACGTTGGTGCAAGGTACGCCTTGCACATCAAAAGGTGCATAATCCCATGTTAGATGTCAACACTATCAAAAAGAATATACTGAACAACTTGCGTATTATCATCGCAAAAACGCCAGAAACGGCAACCGACATGGACTGGTTTAACGCCATTGCATATACCCTAAGAAGGTGCCTGACGGAACACTGGATGGCAAGCACGCACAAATATTATCAACAAGATACTAAGCGAGTTTATTACTTATCCTTAGAATTTTTGATGGGGCGTTCCCTGATCAAAAGTATGCTGAATCTGGGCATTTATGAAGAATGCGAACAGGCACTTGAACAATTAGGTCTATCCCTAGATGAACTGGCAGAAATCGAACCAGAGCCCGCGCTAGGGAATGGCGGTTTAGGACGTTTAGCAGCCTGTTTCCTTGATTCCATGGCAAGCTTGAATTTGCCCGGTTATGGTTATGGTATCCGATATGAATACGGCATTTTTCAGCAACAATTTGAAAATGGTTATCAAGTTGAACATCCCGACAACTGGTTGCGCTATTCCAACCCTTGGGAATTTTCGCGCCCAGAAGTTTTGTATCCCGTTCATTTTGGTGGGCAAGTGGTCGAATATCAGGATGAGCAAGGGCGCAAAGGTTATGACTGGAAAGATACCGAAGAAGTCATGGCAATGGCTTATGATACCCCCATTCCCGGCTATGCCACGCCTTCGACCAATAATCTACGCCTATGGACAGCAAAAGCTTCACGCGACTTTGATTTGCAATATTTCAGTCAAGGTAACTATATTAAAGCGGTAGAGGATAAAAACCACTCAGAAAATCTTTCCAAGGTTTTATATCCAGAGGACACCCATCAGATGGGGCGCGAATTGCGCTTACGTCAGGAATATTTTTTTGTATCCGCCTCCCTACAGGATATTATCCGCCGCTACCTAGCTAAACACGATGACATTCGGGGTTTGCCGGATAAAGTTGCGATTCAACTCAACGATACCCATCCTGCGTTGGCAATTCCTGAATTGCTACGATTTTTGTTAGATCACTTTCATCTGTCTTGGGAAGAAGCGTGGGAACTAACGGTGCGTATCTTTGCCTATACTAATCATACCCTATTGCCGGAAGCTTTGGAAACTTGGCCAGTCTGGTTATTTGAAAAATTATTGCCGCGCCATCTCCTGATTATTTACAAAATCAATCACCGCTTTCTCAAAGATGTGAGCTACCACTTTCCGGGAGATATGGACGCGCTACGACGTATGTCCCTCATTGGAGAAGAGGGAGAAAAACATGTCCGCATGAGCCATCTTGCCGTCGTGGGCAGTCATAAAGTCAACGGCGTTGCACAGTTGCACACTCAATTAATGAAAACCACCCTTTT
Source organism: Candidatus Thiomargarita nelsonii (assembly GCA_000785145.2). Classification (GTDB taxonomy): domain Bacteria; phylum Pseudomonadota; class Gammaproteobacteria; order Beggiatoales; family Beggiatoaceae; genus Thiomargarita; species Thiomargarita nelsonii_B. Next base: position 32,419 of record JSZA02000033.1, on the reverse strand, counting down.
TGCCGATTTTGATCGCTTTTTCCCCGGACGGATTATCAATAAAACCAATGGTATAACGCCGCGATCTTGGCTCCATCAAGCGAATAGGCCATTGGCGCAACTGATCACTCAGTCTATCGGTCAAGCGTGGGTGACGGAACTGTCGCATCTAAAAAAACTGATCCCGCTGGCAGACGAACAAAAATTCCGTTCCGAGTTTCGGGAGATCAAACAGAATAATAAATTCAAGCTCGCTGCCTTTATCAAGAAAGAATTGGGGCTCGAAATCAATGCCCATTCCATGTTTGATGTGCAAATTAAGCGTATTCACGAATACAAACGGCAATTGCTCAACCTATTGCACGTCATCACCCGTTATAATCAGATCCGTGCCAATCCTAACATTGAGCTTATCCCGCGCACCGTTATTTTTGCTGGCAAAGCGGCACCCGGCTATACGATAGCTAAACTGATCATTAAATTGATCAACAGCGTTGCCGATATTATCAACCACGATCCTGTGATTGGCTCACGCTTAAAAGTCGTTTTTATTCCCAATTATAATGTTTCTAATGCGATGCGGATTATTCCAGCCGCCGATTTGTCGGAACAAATTTCCACGGCAGGCATGGAAGCCTCTGGCACTGGCAATATGAAACTCGCGCTCAATGGCGCTTTAACCATTGGCACCTTAGACGGAGCGAATGTTGAAATTCGTGAAGAGGTGGGCAATGAGAATATCTTTATCTTTGGATTAAGCAACCACGGCGTCACTGATTTGAAACGACGCGGTTATAATGCTTGGGATTATTATCGTGAGAATCCAGAGCTTAAACAAGTTTTAGATATGCTCAGTTCGGGATATTTTTCGCCAGAAGCGCCCTCACTTTTCCAGCCCATCATTGATGCACTGACACATGGCAATTTTATGGTATTGGCGGACTATGCGGATTATATACTTTGCCAAAAGCGCGTTGATGAATTGTATCAACAACCTGAAGAATGGACGCGCCAAGCGATTCTCAATGTTGCTAATATGGGCCAATTTTCATCAGATAGAACGATTAAAGAATATGCGACAGAAATTTGGGATGTTAAGCCGGTTGAGCATCAGGGATTCGTTTGTTAAATTAATCTCCTAAGATGGAACAGGAGTCCAAGATTTATCTTGGACGTCCAAAATAAATTTTGGACTCCTGAATTTTTTTATCGTTGCCACGCGCCGCACGGGTAAAGCGGCAAAGGAGAGTTTTTGAAGAAAGCGATTGGGCAACTCTAACAAAGCGAGTGTAGGGTGCGTGGGACGCACCATCGGCTTGCATTGAGTGTTAAAAGCATGGTTTAATATGATTAACTGATAAATGGGGATTAAACTTTGTGTATAAATGATAATGTGATTGGTTTTGCAAAAGCTAGTGGTGAAAATGCGGTTCAAAATTTGTTGCTAAACAAGGAAAAATAAAGCAAGGCGATGTTGTCACGGCTATTGTACCGTCAGCACTGCAACTTCAAAATTGGCTACCTAGTGATAAATACAACAATGAACACAACAAAAGATAGTTTAGGCATTTTTTGGCTGATTGAAAAACCACAGCCAGATGGACGTATTGAGCGTTTCCATGAAGAAGTTGATGGTTTCACAGTCAATGCTTTGTGGAATCAAGAACTCCCTGAGACATTGATTGATGAAATCTATAATCAACTCAATCAATTATTGTCTGAAAAGGCGATGCCTGTTAAAATTTCTCCCATTTTTTCAGACGAATATAAAAACTTGTGTATTGATTTTAGAGTCATTGAGTGGCCTCAAAATTGGTTGCCACTGTTAAATAAAATATTAAAACTCCCGGTTAACTTGGGTGCTATTGTCTCTTATGTTGGTATTGAGGGAAGTTTTTCTTGGCCCTTTGATCCAGTAGAAATGGAAAATACGGTTTACGCGGCTTATTGTCAGGAGATGGGATTCATTTGTCATGCCAATTTGGATGAAGAAATACAGTATCTTTCAAATAAGGAACTTAATAGACTTAAAAGATATATGGTCTCATATGCGCGTCAAAACAACCACAATTCTAGTATGGCGGATACAACACTTTTGCCAAATTTTCAAGTGCTTATTCCTAATAACGTTCTCGAACAATTACATTTACAAGTGGGTCAACAATTTATTTGTGTTACAGAAAATAGAACTATCCGTTTAATACCAAAGAGCGTTCAGGGTGCGTACTGTGCACAAATAAACTCAAAAAACTATAGTGGATGAAAGCATAGAAGGAACTAATAGCCCTTTATGGGTCTAAGATCCAACTTGAGAATGGTGGGCAAGCGGGCTATCTTAGTGTACCTGCGGCCCGCTTTTTATGGTGGGTACTGCTCTCTAAAAAACCGTTTGCCCAAGCCGGCGAACATTGAGTAGCAAGCGTAGCCTGGATTAATGTAGGGTGCGTCCTGGGCACAAATAAAGTGCCCCAGCGTGGGACGCACCCTACACTCGCTTTACTCAATTTCAAAATGTTAATTCTCCCTCAACTGAACAGACAGAATATAAACATGAATTAGAAAAGGCACAGCTAATGATTGAACAGCGAGACAAAGAAAATGAATTGTTAAGACAACAGGTGAGTGATTTTTCTCGTTCCCACGCAGAGCGTCAATGCCACCTTCGTTAAGGATAAATGCCCGCAATCGTGGTATTAGGAGTCCAAGATTTATCTTGGGCGTCGGCTCTCCCAAACTAAAGTTTGGACTCCTGAATACCTTAACGAAGGTGGCATTGACGCAGAGCGTGGGCCTGCAACGAGAAAGATAGCAGGGGAATTTTACTCCTTCTCAAGATGAGATTTTGCCAGATTAAACATCCAATTCAGTACCTCAAATATTTCTTGCAGATTAACCGTCGCTGAAAATTTCGTAGGCTCTCTAGTGAAGACTTGATTTTCTAAGTTTCCAAACTCCCAAGTGTTTCCGGTGGTAACAACACTGTAGCAAATTTTTCTTCCCTGTAAAGAAGTCGCTACCATTTCAGCTAAAGCTTGTGTCCACCCTTCTTCAAAGTCATCCTTCTTAGCCTCAATAACACAGAGAGGTGGTACATCCATGTCACCATATTTTGTTTTGGGTGCAATTAGGTAGTCAGGCTCACCAACCAATCCTTTTTCTTTATCCACGTTGTAGGCTACATGCGACCAAATCTTTAAGGTTTCATAATTATCTGATATCAATTCTAAAATAGGACTGATTATCCTTTCACAAATAGTCGTCTCATTTATGAAGTTTAGATCATCTCCTAATTTTTTTTCAATCCTTTTGAAATCGGATTTAGGAATTTCAATTTTTAATTTATCTATAAATGGTTTATTTCCACTGACTTCAATATCGAATATTCTAGCCACTTCTGATACCGACTCAAATTTACCATACGGCATTATACTTTCCTTTAGTGTTAATCGGGCGGCTATTATTTCATCCCTCATTTATTCTGACAAGCCTTATTATGGTTTTGCTGCCGAAGTATATTTTTCTATGTCATTGGTTTTGATTGTTTTTTATTATTTTTAGGTGGCGGGCAAGCTGCCCCTACAGGGCCTTGGTTTTGCGCTCGCGATTGTGATCTATATTTATCGTTCCAACGCTGGAGCAAGCGTAGGGTGCGTCCTACGCACCGGACCAATAGAAACCTGACGCAAGGGGCTTGTTGAGCACGTTTTTTGGCGCTATCGTAATGCTCACGTATCAACTCGTAATTGAATGTGGCAGACAATTTATGGTCATAACCGGGCATCATTTGTTCAAGAAGACGTTGTAAATCATGTCGATGAATGGGTGCATCGTAGTGACGGAGGTGCAACAATCCCCATAGCTCAAAACATGGGTTAGATATGCCAAGTTTTACCCCCCCAAAAAGGGAATGCCACCAAAATGCCCTTGCAAATAACCTCTTTCAAAGTTATCCGTATGGCATGTGCGAATATCTGTCAGTGGGTAGAGGTGAGTTGCGCCCTGTTTGTCCTTTTCAGTCAACCAAATTTGATCGCGTCTAAGTACTTCGGAGCCAAGTAGATTGGTGTCATGGGTGCTGAAAATCAGTTGTGCGCCACCTTTGTTAGAAGTTGGCGAGTTTAATAACTTAAGCAACTTAAGCGATAACAATGAGTGCAGACTGGTGTCTAGTTCATCAATAATAATGACTTTACCGCTTTCTAGGGCCTCAAAAAGGGGGGCTAGTAAGAAAATAACAGGAAGCGGATGTTCTTTGAGGGAAGAGGCAGCTAATAACAATTCTTGATAATCACTAATGGAACGGTAATTGGAAACACCGAAACGTAAAAGCATAATGATAACCTTTTTCAATGATTATATGACAAAAAAATGTTCAAATAATTGCATATTTTAAAGCATGAAGAAAAAAAGTCAAGTGTTTTTTATCAGCAAATTTACCACTGCCCCGGTGCAATTTTTATAGCCCGATTATGTGGTGAGCGGAGCGAGATCAACGTAGAAACGTCGCGAGGTAAAGGAGACTTGTGTTTTAAAGCGATTGGGCAAGGCGATGTCTAACAAAGTTATAAGTACCGAACCATGAATTTTAATGTATTTTGGAGTCCAAAGCTTTAGCTTTGGGCGTAGGGTGCGTCCTACGCACCAGACGCTTGCTACGTCCAAAGCTAAAGCTTTGGACTCCAAAATACCTTAAAATGGCATTGGTCCAGCACAAGCTTCAATTCCGAAACAGTTTAATATAAAGAAAAAATTCATCATAAGAGTCGCCGGTTTGATCCCAAGCGCGAGCGAAACCCAATGATAAAGTGGCATCTATGGTATAGAAATTGGTCAAGTGCCAGTTACTTTGAAAACCAAGGTTATAATATTGGGCTGATGTGTCTTTAAAGTCAGAATAGAGCCGTTGATGAAAAATAGAGACATCCGCCCGTTTCAAATAAATATCCCCAAATCCTTTGCCAATTTTGACGGAGGGGAAAATATTTTCTACCGTGAATTTGGCAAAGCGATCTGCGATTTGGCTGTTGTCGCCAAGTCCAGAGAAGTTTTCAATTTGCCGATAGCGTCGGTTCGTTCTTTCTTCTAAGAGTTGATCGCCAAAACCTTCAAAGTAAAATAGCCCTGCCCCAATAAAATCACCCCAGCTTTTTCCTGCCGCCGTTTGGACGCGGAAAATATTATGGGGGGTAAAAATCGGCGTGAACCAATTGATTTCACCAGACAATGTGGTGGCGCTAGTGGCAAAATCATCAGTTAAATGCGTTTTTCTCAGTTTGGCGTTCCATTCGTAGCCTTTTTCTGCATCGACACTCCCAATTGTACTTCGCAAGTTGATGCCTTGAAAGCCGGTTCCATAAGTGAGCGTTTCTTCGGTACTTTCTTTGCCAAAGTCATCGTATTTCCATTGGTTCCAGCCGAGATAAAACCACTGTGTCAGGGTTTTGGGTCGATCATAGTTCCAGAGTTTATTATATGTAGTGAAAATCCCGTTATTGACGCGCCGAACTTCGCGTTGATTAGCTAAATCGTAAAAGGAAGTCGGCAAATGTTGTAAGCCGATTTGAAACCGATTTAAATATTCATAACCACCGTCTAAATGAAAATCGTAGCCAGAGTCTGAGTTTTCCTTTTCGGAAATGCCCGTTTTCAGGTACAAACGATGTTCGCCCAAAGGGTCTTTCATTTCCCCATAGAGTCCTAAAGCCGTCTGTTTACCATAAGAGGCTATGGTTGGAATTAGGGCGGTTTTTTGTAGGTTGAGCCAGCCATGATATTTTTCACCAACCAATTTTTTGTCAGCGAGAATGTTAGGATCGGGCTTTAAACGCCATTCGCGCAATTCTGTATTTTTTTCAATGACTTGTTGTCCGCGATAATGGATTGCTGCAACTCCGTCCACCGGTTGATTAGGTATGATGACGGGTTGAAAGCCTTGGTTGGTAAATTGATAGGCAAAAATGCGTTTTTGATCCAAAACCAAGGGATGAAATAGTCCTGTTGGGGTGTTGCTTAAAACTTCTATTTCGTCAGTCCCCTCTTGTTTGCGGAAAATATTGGAGACGCCGCTGGTGTAAGCGTTCCAATAGATGCTTTTACCATCTAATCCCCAACTGGGATGCTCAGGGCTGCCTTCATTCGTTATGGTTGAATATAAAAACTTTTTTTCTGTTAATAATTTTATTAAGTCAATCGAAATAATTTCTGACTCTCCACTGCCTCTTCTGAGCGTGGCTAACATGGTTTTGCCGTTGGGATGAATCTGAAGATGACCTAAAATTGTGCCGACTGGCAGTAAAATTAACGGGGAAATCTTTTGATAGGGAAAGGAGGACATCACTAAGGCGGATTGTGAATGGCGGATTTGAACGCCCCACAGTGCGTGATTTTGTGGATTGATTGCTAAATTGCCGAGACGCGCATCCTTAAATAATCGTTTACTTTTTCCGCTTTGAATATCTACTGTCCACAAGTCGCGATAGCCTCCCTCATTATGCGTGGTGAAAAAGAAGGTACCTTTTTGCTTATCAAAAGCGGTGGAGGCGACTTGTATAAGAGTCGGGGTAGCTAGGGTATGAATTTCTTTGAGTTCACCCGTCTTTAAATCAAGTTGTTCAATCGCGGTGAAGTGATGCGGGCGGAGACTGGCTAATAGGATTGAATTGTCGCTGTTTTGGTAGGCTCTGGTTACCCATCCAAGTGGAGTGGTAATTTTTTGGGTGGCACTCAAAGGGTATTTTTGGATTCTTTTCAGGTTTTGTTGTTGAAATTGTTTTTCTTTGCTGAGAAATAGTGCCCAAGCGTCTTCTAGGCTGGTACCGAAAATTTGCTGAAATTTGGTATGAAAGTGAATATGTCCTTGTTTGGGATCGAGCCTTACCCATTGCAATAGCCCTTGCAATCCGTATTGGATAGTGAGGTGGCTCATAAAGCGGGTGCCATATAAATAGGCGGTGCTGCCCAATAAAAAAGAATCGTCATTAAAATCCACATCTTCCCATGCCTGCCAAGGTGCGTTTTCATAAGTTAATGTCCGAAAATACATTTCATCATAACTGCTCAACACTCGCCCATAGCCACCATTCAACCATGTTTCCATAAATACCGCAATGCCTTCTTGATACCAAGTGGGCGTAAAACGTCCCCGATTTGTCAATAAGGAAAATGGCAATGTCAAGGGGCTGTCTTTGATAGGCATGACTTTACCAAAAATACGGCGTAATCCGAGCTGTGTTGGGGAGGCTTGATCGCCAATGACGATATGGACTAATTCGTGGCTGAATAACCATTGAAACTGATCGTCAAAACGGGTGGATTCATAGTCCGATTGGTCAAAAGGGGCGACATCTAGTGTCACTGTGTTGTGGGGTAAAGCGGTGGCTTTGCCGCTGCCGATGTCTTTATAGTCTCGGATAATGATGGTAATGATTTCGGTGGGTTGATAATGGAAAATTTTTTTGAGGCTGTGCAATGAGACTTCCGCGCCGACAATAATTCTAGGCAACAAGGATTGATGTTGTTTTTGATAAATGAAGCGGAAATTGTCGGTGCTGAGATGAAGCCATTCACTGGCGAGGGTAAAGGCGGGGCTCAATAAAAAACCAAGAAAACTGGCTATTTTTAGTATTTTTAATAAAGTTGATGTCATTATGGATTAATTAAAATGCATTCCCAAATACGTGGGAACGCCCTTTATGATGTTGATAGTCTATGGTGGGCAAACAAAAGGACGTTTACCCACCCTACCTAGCTACTTAGCTGACACCTAATCCGCACCCCAACAAAAAACACATTGGTGTTTGCCAGACCAAATTGCGAACCAACCAAGCTCGTCGATTTCTGCGTTGCTGCCCAAGCCCTTTTCGCCAAGCTCAAGTTCAGACAACGCAACAATCTCTTGCCCCATTTCCACGGCACTCACGTCCATTTCAACAACGTTTTGTTCCAAAGACGCAGAATAGCGTTCTGCTTTTTCAATGTCCCCAGCAAAGGAAACGGAACTGATGGATAGAGTGGCAGCCACTACTGCTGCAAGGATAGTCTTTTTCATAATTTGTAATATTCCCATTAAGTTAAAAAATATTGTAGTGCTTGAGACCCTCAAGTTGCCTTTTGCGCCTCATAATGTTATCAGTTATCAATTGTTAGCACCAAGCAATAAATAACGGCTCAGTAGGCACTGAGCGAATTAACGTGTCATATAATAATAAAAAAGCCGTTAGACAATCCAGCAACCCATAGTTATTAATTACACAATCAAGAGTATTTTTATGGAATTGTCAAAAAAAATATCGCTAAATGTTCTATAATCAAAAAGTAAAAAGAATAAAAAATTAATCCAGCAACCCATAGTTATTAATGATATAACTGACAGTATCTATTTATGGAATTACCTGAAAAACTTAAAACCATTCGCAAATTAAGAAATTTGACCCAAGAAACGGTGGCGGATAAATTGGGCATATCAACTCAGTCATACGCCAAGATAGAGCGAGGTGAGACTGATGTGAATCTTTCTCGACTTCAGCAAATTGCTCAACTCATGGGAATAGAGTTGTCGCAGTTATTTTGTTTGGATGACAAAAATGTATTTAATTTTACAGCTTCTTCTCACTTTACTCAATTTCAAAATGTTAATTCTCTTTCAACTGAACAGACAGAATACAAACCTGAATTAGAAAATGCACATTTAATGGTTGAACAGCAACAAAAAGAAATTGATTATTTAAAACAACAGGTGAGTGATTTGAGAGAGATAATTGCCTTGCTTAAAAAAGCAGAAAATTAATAGACTTGTCCCTAAATTTATGGCATTTAGGTGTCCTAGATTTAATTTTTTTGTACGCCTTTTTAAACTTTTAGAAATGCCATTTTTTGAAAAAATGGCATTTCTTAGAGTCCAAACTAAAAACTTGAGAATGGTGGGCAATCCCTGTTGCCATATCGTGCCGCGCAGAGGAGTAGGTGATTAAAACCTTGCAATAGGCGAAAAAAGTCTGTATATTGCGACTGTGATCTACCTATCAAAAAGGAATTATCAAACCATGCCCTATAGTGATTTTAAAACCCTAGAACAAATAAATAGTGAGCTAGGGATATTTAGGCAGTGGGACGCTTGCTACGTAACAAGGTAAAATAAAAATATCATTGAATTATATGAAATTAACTTGTATTATAGATGCTTGTAGTTATATTTATCTTGAAGAATCTGATTTTAGTGTCATGATAGGTGGCAATAATTATTCACTTTTAAAATTGCTTGATGAAGTCGTCACTATTAAATACAGCCCGGAAGTTAGTAGAGAAATTACTCGACATCTCTCATCAACCAGTGCCAATGTTTTGTCACGAAACAACAAAATTCATTCTTTTAGTAAATTAACAGAAACGGAATATGAGCAAAAATTAGTGGCAAAAGTTTTACCTTCTCCATCGCCTAATAAGGGTGAAATAGACAATTTTGCTGTGGCTATTGATTTATTTATGATGGGTAAAACCGCTCTGGTTTTTCTAACCGATGATGAAAAATAAGATGGCTAAAAACGCCATACAAGATTTATTGGCCTATAAGTTTAAACAAGCAAGAAAAGAACTTGAAAAATTAAGAAGTAATTTTTATCCCGATGAGTACGCTCAAAAAGTACAAAAGTTAAACAACGAAGTCAAGGATAAACAAGTTAAATACTTTCGCCATTTATACAATATTTATAACTTATTAGAGGTAAAACGACTATGACTTTTAAAGAATTCAACCTAACCAAAAATCCGTTTGAATTAATTGGTCGTTCGCTAGCATTTCAAAGTGAGGTACCAGTATTTTGGGCAGGCATGAAAACCCAAAAGGAACAAATTGAAAATACTTATCTCAACGCTAATAAGCCTCGTAATTTAATACTTAATTGGGGGCCTTTTGGTGCAGGTAAAACTCATGCCGCCTTTTATTTCAAAAATCAATCTATTCTCAAGCAGAATGTTGAGTTTATAACGCTTTATGTTAGAACCCCGCTAGAAGGTAGTAACGCGATTGAGCAACTTCTCAAAGATATCATAGATGATATTTCTTTCACCAAACTAAAAGAAATTATCAAGGCTCGCATTGCAGAATTAGGAAAATATCAGTTGTTTAACCTCATTAATTCTAATATAAAAAGTGATGTTTATGCTTCCGCTCTCATCAAGTTAGGTGATTGTGAACCGAAACTGACCGAATTCATGTATAGATATGTCTATGGCAACGTGACTAGGACAGAATTAAAACAATTCCAGTTAGCTCGTGCTTTAAACACCGAAGTTGATTATTTGAAATTTTTGGCAGGGCTAATTGTTTGTTTAACAGCTGGAAATATATTAACGAGAGTGGTTTTGTGGATAGATGAACTGGAAAATTTGCTGTACTACACCTCTAAGCAATTCAAAAGATTAACGCAAGGCATAATAACGCTGGTTGATACCAATGATAACTTTTTGGTTTTTATGAATTATACCTTAAACGAGAGTGATATCGATACACTAAGAATATTAATTGGAGATACCTTATGGTCTCGGATAAATCAAAAAATAGTGTTTACTGAACTTTCAATGGAGAAAGGTTTAGAATACTGCCATGATTTGATAACCCATTACCAAATTGAGCCGTCAACAGACTATTTTCCCTTTGAGAAGGATTCGTTAAAAGTTATTTTGAATTCATTACATACCAATTTTTTAATAACACCTTACGAGATCAACAAAAACTGTTCTGACATTCTCTATTATTCGTTAGAGAATCAAGTGAATAAAGTCACTAAAGAGAGGGTGGTTTCGTTCTTCAATGCTTCTTTAACCCCCCCTTTCCGCTATATATAAATGATTTGATTTGGTTGCCGGCACAATGGACAGTGATTTGTCTCATCCCTATTCAAAGCCGTTAGGATATGGGTTTAAAAAATAAGTACAACGGATTGACTCTCTAAACGGATTGGGGCAACTCGTCCAAACTAAAAACTTGAGAATGGTGGGCAATCCCTGTTGCCATATCGTGCCGCGCAGAGGAGTAGGTGATTAAAACCTTGCAATAGGCGAAAAAAGTCTGTATCTTGTTTGTTGCGACTCAATAGATACAATGTGAATGTCGTGTTCGCTAAACACTCTCTATTTTATACCCCATCTCTTTACCCGCAAAGCCCACACCAAGATATATTCGTGGGCGCCCATCATTTAAAAACCGTTCTCCATAATTTTTGTCTTTGATTTGCTTGAGGGCTTTTTTAGCCAAGTTATCTATTTGACTACCCGCTTTGCCATGTTTAAATTCAATCAGATAAATTTTTTCTGGAAAAGCCAACACGCCATCAATACGCCCCTTATCCGTCAGCACCTCTAAATCTATTTCAACGCCCATCAACACTAATATCATATAAAATAGCGAGTGATAATAGGCTTCTTTTTCAATGTGTAATGGATATGGAATTTTGGCAAATAAGGCACGGATGATGTTCATAAAGCCATCAAGATTTTCCGCCTGTAAATAAGTACGCAAATTTTCCGCTGCCGGTTGGATTTTTCCCAATTAATTTTGGGTGAAACTTTCAAACAGATAAGTAATAAAGGCTTCTTTAACAACGTTTTTGAGAATACAATGTCATATTCAGCGGCAACCTCATCTAATAAGGATAATAATGAGGCTCTAAATACCTCGTCATTAGAGTAGGATATGCTGTTAAAATCAATCACAATAACCGGATGTACTTGCCATTCAATCTTATCATAGATATAGAGCCCCTGAAAAAGGGCTTGATTGCCGGAAAATATTTCAGATAAGGTGGAAACTAGCAAAGATTTGAACGGAACGGAGTGACGTTACTTCGTTTCCAAACAGCCGAGGGCGGGATAAAAAGACGTATTTGCTTTGTATTAATTCTGCAATCTGTTGGGTTTTGTCAACATACAGATATCCTTCCTTAATTATTTCGGAAAAGGTTTGAACTCCCAGGGGTAATTTTTTCATATTTGTTCCAAGTAAAAAAAACATTGAATCACGGATTAAACCGATGACGCGGATTTAAACCCATCAAAGTCAAAAGATTAGATAATGAGTGTTTTTAGGTTTTTAATCCCTTTAATCCGCGATTCAAGGGTAGTGGTTGCCCTTGGTGCTTAACTCCATTCTTGTAGAGCCACTAAATCTTAAGAGCCAGCGTAAATACGGGAATTGTTCGCTCTTCACCGCTTTGAATCCTTTGCGCTCATATAGCTTTTTGGCTTTCGGGTTGATATCAATGACATCTAATCGAATACGATTGAATTGATTTTCTTTAGCGTACTTTCCTATTTCTTCAAGTAGCCTGCTACCTATCCCTTTTCCTCGAAAGTCAGAATGAACAACGATACCATCCATGACTAATTCGCCTGCTCTTGGTTTTCTTTCATAAAGGTTGAAGATCAGCGCTGCCCAATTGCCCATAATGAAGCCCAATTGTGAAATTAAGTCGCCATAAGTGATTCCACCCGTTAATGAGCCAGTTGGCGTATGATATCCTGCGATTCCTACAAGCTTTTTATCATAAATAGCGAATATTCCATATTCAGGCATGAAGCAACTATTAAGGAGAAATAAGCGTTTTTCGTCGGCTCGTACCGCCACCGATATTTTTGCACCAAACGCTTGATCATATAATTTAATTGCGCTTGATTTAAATTGCTCTGGCAATCCTCTTTGATAAATTACTCTATTTTCAGTCATCTTTAATTTATTTGATTACTTGGTAAATATTTTGGCATCAACATCCGCGAGCGCTTGAGAAACTTGAGCGGCTAATTTTTCCACTTCTTCATCAGTCAAATTAGTTTGGTTTGTTTGAAGGGCTATCGTAAATGCTAATAACTTGGTTTGTTCCGCCAGTATGATTTTGCTGATTTCTTTGGCCAATTTTATGCTGTCATTAACACTAATAACGTCTTGTTGTTGCTGTTCTGTCTGTTCTGTCTGTTCTGTCTGTTCTGTTTTTTGAATAGCCGTTGGCGTGTCCTTGACAGGCTTTAAAAAACTATGCCCCATAACATAGTGTAGTATGCTAATGAAGAAAAAAAAGACGATAGAAGACAATAAAAGATTGAGTATTAATTGTTTAATTTGTTGATAAAAAAATTTTCTTTCTCTAGCAATGGCTTTATCTATATCGTCTAAATAAACACCTGTGCCTATTATCCAACCCAATGGTTCATACAACTTCACATAAGATAGTTTGGGTACATTTTTTATCGTGCCTTTTAGGGTGGGCTTGTCCCAGGTGTACTCAATATAGCCACTACCTTTCTGTTTGCAAATGTTGATAAAAGATTTAATAACCGTCCCAAGTTTGTCAAGATTACCACCTGCTAACACCAGATTTTCAATTGAAGCCGCAATGGGGTACATGTAGAACTGAGGAAAAGATTCATCGGTGTTATTTATCCAAAAGAAGCCAATACCATTGTCATATCTCATTTGTCTGAGTTCTTCTTTGCTTTTCTCCATACCATCCAAAATCGCATCATTAATATAGAAGTCAGTGCCAATAATCCAATTCCACGCTGGAAAGTGTCTGACATAAGACAATTTAGGTACATCAGTCGTTAAACCGTTTTGAGTAGCTCTTGGCCACAAATAATCGACAAATCCCCCCCTTTGTTTTTGGGTAACTTCAACAAACGCAACAAAAATATTTTTTTTTTGACCCATCGCACAATTGTATTTAGGATCATCCATAATTTGACCATTGAGTGATGGAATTGTTGGGTGCATAATCATTTTAGGATAAGGTAGAGAGACATCATTAATCCAGATATATCCACGACCATCGTCATATCTGATCTTTTGAATTGCTTCAATGGCTTTTGCTTGAGCCTCAACGATACTGAGTTTCCCGTTTTTAACGTCCTCTGCTTTTGATTTGAGGATCGTTTCTGCAACATCAATAATATTTTTCAAACGATAGCCATAGTGTTGTTCTAAATAACTCTTATCCATAGAATTTTTATAGTTGGAATCTATCGTTGAGTAGGCGACATCTACAAAGTTTTTGAGATTTTGTTTAATGTTATAAATCTCTTCCTGTTTGTATTTAGCAAGTACTTCGTCGCTGGTTTTTCTGGCACCATAAATGGTGTATGATACAATCAAAATAACTGAGATGACGATATAGCTTATAATAATTTTTCCCATTTTCATTTCACCATTTAGAGGTCCAAGATAAATCTTGGACTCCTATTATTCAAAATCCAAGCCATGGCATTGGAATATCCGTAACTGTGGTCAGACCAAATGACTCCCAAGCTTGCATACCGCCGCGATACCATTTGAGCTTTTCGGGTGGATAGTCAAGCTTGAGTAATGCTCTGATATTGCTGGCTGATTGATCACACCAAGGCCCATTGCAAAACAAAACCAAGGTTTTAGCCGCCTCAAAATCTTTACCTTGTTCGCTAATCTTGACACCCAATAGTTCTTCCAATAATTTCTTGACAATGGGCGGACTAGATTTGGCACCGCTGAGAACATCCCAAGGAATACTGACAGCCCCCGGAATTGAGCCTTTGATTACCCAATCCGGTGTGCGTGAATCTATAACCAAAATAGAGTTATCACCGTCACTCACTTTTTTCAGGTAGTCAAGCATCTCCAATTCTGCAATGCTTTCAATACCTGGTGCAAAAATCATTGGTTTAATACAAAAAGGCGGACAGGCGCGTGATGTTTTGGCAAACTCAGGGTTAATCGTATTATTTGGATCCTGATGACGCTGAATCACCACTTCTTTAGCATTGTGCATCACCTTCACGGATTCGATGTCAGGGGTAATTTGCACATCAAGTGCCATAGCAGGTAAAGTCAACGTGGCTAGGAATAAAAAAGTATATTTCATATTTAAATACAAAATCTTTCAGTTTAAAGTTATATCTAAGTCTAACACAAAAAAGTTGATCAAACATAAAATATAACGACCGTAATTACAAACCAGCTGACAAGGATTGTAGGCCAAAAAAGTAGCTTTGGTATAAGCCCTGTGCGGTAGTAGCCAAGATTGATTTTATATTCAAACATAAAGTAACTGATGATAATGATTAAAATACTGCTATAGATGACTAAGTAAAACCACTCAATATAGATAATCTCTGGTGTTGTGATTGCGCTTCTTAGTCTAATGTGGGCAAGTAAAAGCGCAAAAAATATCCCACTTAATGTCCTTAGAAATGTTGTTGTTTTTCCTAACCACATTTGGAGCGCAAACAATATCGCTCCGGCGATGACAAGTGGTAAGATATTGTTAATAAAGGGTTCTAAGAATTCTCTTTTTAATAAAATGGTAAAATGAAAATGGGAAAAATTACTGTGTCCAACATAATCATCAATGCCCAAATTGGTATCTTCATTGTGGCTGTGATAATAAAAAAAACTTTTTAATGCCAACCAGCCAGATAATACGATTTGACGTTTTATCCCTGGACAAGCTGTGGGATTCGTAACGCCATAAGCATCTAAATCAGGTGTCAGGATGACATTTTTATCAAAATCTTTATGTGATATTCGTAAATTGAGTTCCCTTTTATCGAAAGGATATTTTGTATAATTAAATTGATGACGCACTGTCGCTTGAAAGTGCCAGCCGATAATTTCAGTATTATTTTTCTTTAAGTAATAGCTTTCTATTATTTGAGCCGATTTAGCTTCCGGCAGAATAAAACCACGAGATAATCCATTATGAATGCCATCAGTGTATTTTTGCCAGATATAACCAGAAAAATTGACATTATTGGTGCCCCAAAATTCGAGAGACTCAATAAAAACACCCGTTGGCACATAAAAGTTCGGTTCTTTAGATGAACTTTGCTGAGAGCTTATAAATTGTTGTAGGCCAACTTTATCTACAATCATGGTACTGGAAGGTTCTTTATGGAACGGTGCGGTTTGTGTGATGTACCATAAAAATCCTATGCCCACAATTAATAGTATCGTGCTAAAAGATACGACTTTCCAAAGACTGGGTCTATCTCCCTTATCGGCTCGAAACAGGAGGCTTGCTAACAATATCAAAAAAACAATGGTAGCGATACATATCCAAATCAGTTGTCGTTGTAAAGAAGAGGTTTCTAAAACATCCTTAAAAAAAACGACGCCCATTGACCAATGAGTAGAAGGTATAAATTGGTAAAATATCCAAGCATTTTGTCCGGTCACTTGATCTATATAGTCAATAGCCCCGCTTTCTCCATCAATGGCTTTTTCTGCTAAGCGCCGCAGCGCGTCATCGTGGTATGATTCAGCTAAGTTGAAAATCGTTTGGTGATTTTTGACATAATCTCCAATCGGATGCGCTATAAAAATCCCTTTTTCAGAGAGAATAAATCCATAACCTGTTCTCCCAAGCTTGAGGGAATTCATCAAGGTTTTTATATTGCTTGAGAGATAGTCTATAAAAACCACGCCGATGATCATTTCGCTTTGTTTGATAGGATCAAAATAAGTGATAGGGACAGTAAAAACTTGTAACAAATTTTGTTTTGCTTGTCCCCCGTTTCTATTGACGTAATAAGGCGAAATTTGTCGTACTTGTGGGTTATTAATATAAGGAACAAAAGCGACACCAATCCCAAACAAATTGGAATTGGCTTTTAATGTACTTTTCAATCGCTCTAAAATGTGTTCCCTTTTTAATTTTCCCGAACTGATATCAGCAGCGATAAGATGAGCGATAGATGAAAGTTCACTCAGCGCATTATCTATCTGTTGTGCAGCCTGTAGTGTCTCTTGTTGAGCATGGTTTTTAGCGATTTGCACTCTTTGGTTTTTGTCATGCACATAATGAGAGATAAGAAACCAAACGGCTAAGAAACTTACACTACAAAGGAATAATAATATCTTGAAAATGTGTTTTTTCCACATATTTTTTTTTTGCAAATTGATAGTCAAAAAACTGACAAGCGCGGTTTTTTCGGATGGCATACATTTTACGTGGATTTAAAATAAAAGTCAAAAGACGTTGACTTCGTTTCGGGAAATCCGCGGAGCGAAATTCCCGATACAACGAAAACGGGAGCGATCTGGTACTAAAGCGCATAATCAATCAACAACGGCGCATGATCAGAAAAACGCTCGTCTTTATAAATACTTGCGCCGAGCACCTTATCTTTTAAACCCGGCGTAATCACCTGATAATCAAGCCGCCACCCGGTATTATTGTCCCAAGCACGTCCCCGATTTGACCACCATGTATATTGTTCTGCCTCTTGATTAACCACGCGAAAAGCATCAACAAATCCCGCAGGACCAAATAATTCATCCATCCAAGCCCGTTCTTCGGGCAAAAATCCAGAACGTTTTTGATTGCTACGCCAATTTTTTAAATCAATCGCTTTGTGGGCAATATTCCAGTCGCCACATATAATATAGTCCTTTGAGCCTTGTTGTAATTCGCGTAAATAGGGCATAAATTTGTCCATAAAATCAAATTTGAGCGTTTGCCGCTCTACCCCCGAACTGCCTGAGTGCATATATAAAGAGACAATATTGACGCTGCCAAAACGCGCCTCTAAATAACGGCCTTCACTATCAATTTCAGACCAACCGATTCCCTTAATGACTTTTTCAGGTTTCTGACGGGCATACAAGGCAACGCCACTATAACCCTTTTTTTCAGCGTCATGATAATAACAATGATAACCGCCTGGATGAAAGATAGGATCGATCAATTGAGATTCTTGAGCCTTGGTTTCTTGAATACACACGACATCCGCATTTTGTTGGGCTAACCAAGTGAAAAAGCCTTTTTTTGCGGCGGCACGGATGCCATTGAGGTTGGCTGTGATAATTTGCATTTTTTTATTTTTTTAATAAACAACTATAATTAATGTCTTTTGGAGTCCAAAGCTTTAGCTTTGGACCTGTTCCAAGATAAATCTTGGACTCCTTTTATAGAGTTATAGAGCCCGACGCAAGGCTATATGAGGCAATAAAATTGAAATGATCATTGTTAATGCCAATGTTTTTCAACTCTTTTGCTAACTTTGGTAGCACCAAATCCAATATTTGCCTTTTAGCTGTTGACTTGTGCTCGGATGGAACTGAATGCACATAAATTATCCATTCATAGAAGGGAACACCAAAATGAACCTCTAATACTTCAATATCGCCGCCTTCCTTTAATTTCTTATTGTATTTTGAAGCCCAGAATTCATCTTGAATGCTAAAAGCTATTTCTATCTCAGAGTATTGAGGTATCCCTTTTAACTCTTGTGATATTTCCTCAGCACCAATTGGATATGACTTACCTTTCGGCAGCTTTTTTTTGTATCTTGTCTTGATTATTTCCATTTGCAGTTACCATACACGCCTCGCCCAAGATAAATCTTGGACTCCTTGTCAAGTCAATTGTCAATGTTGTCTTATCCCTAAAGATGAGCCATAATTAACTTAAAATAAAAAAACAATCTTGTCTAAAAACTGGATAAAGGAAATTAAGATGTCAGCCGTTTTTCAACAACAAACTACCGTCAGTCTGTTTGGTGAGACTAAATACAAATATCCCACTGAATTGAGTTTTACTTCTCCACTGCTGATGACAGCAATTTTCGTCTTATTGCCATCTCTGCTCATGTTAAATTTGTTAGATAGTACTACATATAGCCGTCTCTACCAAATATTATGGGGTAACTGGATATCGCCATTTATATTATGGTTTTTCGCCGCCAGCGCGATTTATTTGCTCCTGAAAAAGCGAAAGTTGAAACAGGAGATGCACACGTCGCAGCTTATGATTTCCCAAATCATCCCAGCGATATTAGAAAACAGCGAGAATGGCATCAGCTCAGTAGAACTTTTTAAACGGCTCAAAGAGGGTTTAATACAAATGATTCCCACCGCCAATAGGTGGAATATTCTACTCTCCCGTTGTCGCCTATTTTTGGGGCATGAGCGTCTCAATATTGATGAAGAGGCTGAATTTTTTGAGCGAGAATATATGCGGGCTTCTTATGCTCTGCCCCGTTTTATGATTTGGGCGATCCCAATTCTTGGTTTTATTGGCACAGTGTGGGGTATTAGCAACGGTATTGCTGGTTTTTCTAATGCCATGACTAGCGTGGATTCTGTCTCCCAAGTGTCGAGTACCTTAAAAGATAATCTACCCATTGTCACTAGCAGCTTGGCTGCCGCTTTTGATACCACATTTCTTGCCCTCTTGCTCAGCATTCCGCTGATGTTAATGATGACTTGGTTTGAAAAAACGGAAGAAAATTATATCATCATTTTGGATGAAGTCTGGCTTTACGATCTCAAACCCAAGCTATCTGCACGGATAAGTCACGAACAAAACCGGCAGATGTCTATCGGTGGGGAACAACAGTCTAGCAATGAAGAATTAAAGCTGTTGGCGGCACAAGTCGGCGCTTTACAAAAAACCATGCAAGATTTGTATGAAACCGTTTTTGCCTCGTCTCTAAAGGAGCAATAGACAATGGCAAAACGGCGGAACAAACAATGGGGTATGGATGTCAGTCTATTCCCATTTCTCAGTATTTTTTTATGTGTTATGGGCGTGTTATCATTTTTAAATATCTTAAATTCCACAGTATTGCCGCGCAAAATGGTGATGACGGGAGAAGTGGGCCAGGGCTATAAAGTGGCTTATCAGATATTTTGTTTGCCAGATAACATTATTATTGTACCACCGATTGAACATTTGGTGGCTTTGCGCCAGGCAGTGAGCGATGGTAGCGTGATTGAGGAAATCTTACAAAAACGTCGCCAACAACAACGGGCATTAAAAGTGCCCACAGAAGATGTGATAATAGACATTTTTAAAGAAATTCAATTGCTCAATTATCACGCCCGACAAGCCAATTATTTATATGAAGAATTTGTATTATTTGGACTTTATCCAAACAGTGCTGATATCTATCATAAAATCCGTCAAATTGTTTATGAAAATGAAGAATTGTTGGGTATTAGTATTGGCTTAGAAGCCCTAGATGCTAATTGGATCGTTCCGGGTGAAACGCCATGAAACAAGATTTAATCAATGTCAATTTTCTGACGGATATTATTTCAAACTCAGTCGGCATACTCGTTTTGTTTGCTGTTTTAAATATTGTCCATGAAGAAAAAACGGTTTATAAGCTCGAAGTACCGATAGAACATGAATCGTCTCTGGCACCAGCCTTTTTTATTTGTAAAGACAATGCGATTGTTTTTATTGAGCCTGAAACGATTTTTAGCAATGCGATTATTCAGGCGGATAGAGGATTGGATAATAAAATTTTTTCTCTGGGTTATATGGATATTGATGGGCAAATTGCCGAAGATCGTGGATTAGTTTTATATGCAAATAATACCAGCTTATGGCAAAACGATAGTGAAATACGCCAAACATTGGATGATAAATTGGATGCCAAAAAGCACTTTGCTTTTTTCTTTGTTTATGATGAAGAAGGCAGCAGTGGATTTGAAATATTTCGTCAAACGCGGCAATATCTGAAAAAACGTCAGATAAAATCCGGCTGGCAACCGGTGAATGAAAATAATCCGCCGCATATTTGCTTTTGGAGTGATGTGCCGGCTTGTCGATATTTTCCCTCTTACCAAGCCATCAGTAAATGATAATTTTAAGGTATTTTGGAGTCCAAAGCTTTAGCTTTGGAAACCCACGTCCAAAGCTAAAGCTTTGGACTCCAAAATCTCCGATAATTCCTGATTCAGTACTTAACATAAATAAAATACCCACAATCACCGCATTTAATAGCCCTAAACTCAGAAAAATCTGTGCAATACTAAAACCAGCCTGTAGCATTCCCACCGTGCCAAGTGCCGATACCACCATAAACAAGGCATTAAGGATATTATTTGCAGCAATCACTCGGGCGCGGTGTTGAGGGTAACTGCGTTTTTGTCTCATCGCACTTAATGATTCTCTAGCATTGCACAACTCTCCGGCAGGTAGAAAATGTTGACTGGCAAAATAAATATGCCGACTAACACGCCCCCCCCAAAATCAATGCCATTAAGTTAAGCTTTTTTTGTCGGGTGGGTAGAGCTTCGCGGCACCCACCAAACATTTGAAACGAAGATCCGTGCGTCAATTTATAACAAAGGTGGGTTTCGCTCGCTCTACCCACCCTACAATATCTCTTAACTTAATGGCATTGCCCCCCAAAATGGTACCGAGCAAAATCGCTAAAAAAGTACCCATTGCTATCATACCATTACCAGCTGTCAATTTAAGGGCAAACCCGATAGGGTAGCCCCTACATGGACCGTGATTTTTCTACGCCAATGGCATTGAGATATGCTTACCCCCATACATAAATTAATAGAAATTGAACATTTACTTAATAAGAGCAAAAAGGATAATTCAAAGCTTTTGGATTATCGCATCACGCTTAGACTCAATCTGGACATTGATATTTCTATCTTGTTAAAAGAAAGAGATAGCACTATTCTGAGTGAACTCGAAAGGAAGCTCAAAAATCAGAAAGTTCACCTAGACACTATCACTTTATCAGATTGTAAGACTGATGAGTTTTATGACTATTTATTTAGTCAAGAAAAAAATCCAAATCTAATTAATCTTCTGAATAAAAGAAGATACGACTATTTAGCTGACTATGAAAATACCTAGAAACACATCCTGTCCCATCATCACTTTTTATAGTTATAAAGGCGGCATCGGACGGACTACGGCGCTCGCTGCCTTTGCTGCTTTTTATGCGAGGCACTATGGAAAAAGAATCATGATGATAGACTGCGATTTTGAAGCACCAGGGTTTGACAATTATTTTGAATTAAGTCACGCACAATCCAATGGCGTTGTCGAATATCTATTGGATAAACAGTTTGCCGGAGACAAAATTAAATTAAAACCTTATGTGTTTGAAGTGCCTAAAAAATATTCTGGCAAAGGCGAAATTCATGTGATTTTCGCGGGTAATTTAAGAGACGAAATTGCCATCCCTGATGCGCCAAAGTCTGGGACACATTTCCGACACTATTTAGAAGGCTTGTCGCGCCTGAATATTTCATTTTTAAGCCCTAACACTAAAAACCCCCATCTGTGTCGGCGCACCCACAATAGCATCTTCCTCACCAATCCCTAAAAATCGCACAGAATATCTGAATTGATCCGCGATACCATTCGCCCAAGTCTGAAATTCCTTACGTGTCCATTCAAAACGGTGATCACTATGACGCAATTTCTCCGCATTTTCAAATTTGACATTGTATTCGACATTGGGAGTCGTAATAATAACAGTCTTGGGGCGCGTAAACGCAAATAATATCCGTTCAAAAGCAGCCAATCTTGCCAAATCAAAATGTTCAATCACCTCTACCACTGCCGCTGCATCATAACCATATAAACGCTTGTCGCGGTAGATCAGCGAACCATGAATGAATTTCCAAGGCGCGACTGCTAATATCCACCCCAACAATTTCCTCAAAAAAATTATCTTTCAATAACGCACGCAGCAAATTGCCTTCGCCGCAACCGAGATCAAGGACACGTTTTGCCTGACTATTTTTCAACACCGCGATGACAGTGCCAAGCCGTTCATCACCCAATCTCGCCAATGCTTGACGTGCCAAAGAGGGTTGATATTTTAAATATCGTTTAGTAATGAAATCCTTATCTGGATGGTGCCCCAGCCAACTGTTAGCATGACGCAACAATTTATCCACTTCAGCATCACCAATCCAATAATGCTTGTTATTATCCAACACGGGCACCAACACATAAATATGCGCGAGTAAATCTTGCAAACAGCAACTGGCTTGAAGTGTGATAGAAAAATACGGGCTCTCTAGGGGATGTGCGGAAACTTGATAACCAAGCGGCTCAAATAATCGCCTGAGTAAAGGCACTCCACCGCCCAAAACGGAAATTGGACCTGATCGGGGTGCTTATGTAGTAAAAAGCCTAAATCAGTGGCGGGGGAATGGGTGGTTGTGATTGTTAATAGCATATTGTCTTATCGATGATGTCCAAGATAAATCTTGGACTCCTATTTTCTCAAAAGTTAAAATATCAAATGAACTCAAAATCAGCATATGTCCTCATAGTCGATGACGCACCAGAAAATTTAGAAGTTTTAATTGAACAACTAGAAAATACGGGATTTAACCTTTCAGTGGTGTCCAATGGTGAAGAAGCCCTTGAACTCGCCAATCAAATTATGCCAGACATTATTCTTTTGGATGTTATGATGCCAGGGATGGATGGCTTTGAAACTTGTCGTTGTTTGAAACAACTACCAGCCCTTCATGATATACCCATCATTTTTATAACCGCACTGACTGAGCAGATTGATAAAATCACCGGATTTAAAGTTGGCGGCGTAGATTATATTACCAAACCCTTTCAATATGAAGAAGTGTTGGTGCGGATCAATACCCATCTCACCCTTTACCGCCAAAAGTTTGAGTTGGACGAAAAAAATGCCGCCTTAATTCTAGCTAACCGAAAACTCAAACAAGAAATAAATCTTCGCCAACAAGCGGAAGACGCTTTGCAAACCGCAGATGCTCAACTTTCCGCTCTTTCTCAGCAAGAAGCTGAACACTGGGGAATTGCTGCCTTTATCGGTCAAAGTCAAAGCATTAAGACGATTCTAAAGGATATTCGCCGTTTACAAGAAGCGGAAAAAACCAGTGTCCTGATTTTAGGAGAAAGCGGCACTGGCAAAGAATTGGTTGCCCGTGCCATTCACTTTGGTGGTGTTCGAGCCAAGCGCCCCTTTATTCCCGTCAATTGCTCTGCCATTCCGACAGAATTAGCCGATTCTCTTGTTTTTGGGCATATGCGGGGCTCGTTTTCCGACGCTGTGAACAACCACAAGGGTCATTTTGAAGTGGCACACGGCGGTACCCTATTTCTTGATGAAATAGGTGAAATGCCAGAAAAGTTACAACCCAAACTCCTGCGTACCTTGGAAGATGGTCAAATAACACCATTAGGCGCTACTCAAAGCAAAGCGGTGGATGTCCGCATTATCGCTGCGACTAATATTGATTTGCAAGCCAAAGTAGGCACCGAAAAATTTCGTAAAGATCTCTATTTCCGCTTAGCCACTTATACCATCACCGTTCCACCATTGCGCGAGCGTAAAAAGGATATTGTGCTATTGGCGGAGCATTTTCTATCCCTGTTCGCGCTGGAGATGGGACAAAAGAAAACGATGTTGACGCAGCCCGCCCTAATAGCATTGGAAAATTATCACTTTCCCGGCAATGTACGGGAATTAAAGAACATCATTGAACATGCCCTGCTCCACAGTGGTGGCAAACCAATTAAGCGAGATCATTTACATTTTGTTGATTTTAAATCGCCCAACCATGCCTCACCGCAAATCCAGCCAAGATCAGCGTTTGAAGCCTTTCAATCGGTTGATACAGTTGTCAAGAGTGATGAAGCCAAAATTATACTTTATGTACGCATACATGGCAGTATTAACAATACTCAGTGCCGACACTTACTGGCTTCATATTTTCAGCGGGCTTCTTATTTATTGAAAAAAATGAATCGTGAAGGAGTGTTGGTGCGTGAAGGCGAACGGCGTTGGGCTAAATATAGGCTTCCTTAAAATTGGGTTTCATCCGGTGGTATTTGGAGTCCAAAGCTTTAGCTTTGGACTTTTTTGCTGATGAACGTAGTGCCTTAAAATTTCCTAAGATAAAATTTCCTCTTATCATCATCAAATTTCTCAATCGCATAGCGGAGCATAACCCGAGGCATTTTTTTAGAGTATTTATTGAGAAATTGTTCCTCAATCAATTTATCTCGTTTACCCACTTCTCGCAACATCCAACCAACGGCTTTATGGATTAAATCATGTTCATCATCGATCAAGATTTCTGCTAATTGGAGACAATCTTGAAATTCATTGTTTTTGATAAAAGTCATAGTGGCTATCATGGCTATTCGTTTTTCCCAGAGACTGCTCTCGCTCGCCAATTGGTAAAGTATATCTCTGGGTTTATCTAGCAGATAATCACCGACAATATGGGGAGCGGAAATATCGACGAGATCCCAATTATTGATATGCTTGGTATTGTGAAGATAAAAATCGAATAGCTTTGATTTCTGATGATTATCAGCTTTTTTGTAGTGCGTGATCAGGAGAATAAGGGCGGTGAACCGGTATTCATGGAGATTGCTTTGCAATAGTGCTTGTATATCAGTGAGTGATAAAGTTTGATATTTTTTGGCCAATTTCCGTTGCACCGGCACTTTGATGCCAAGAAAAATATCGCCTTCGGAGTATTCTCCTTTTCCCGTTTTAAAAAAGCGTTGTAGGATTTGCTGTTGTTTAGGATTAGCTAATTGTTGGAGTTCGTTTTTGAGTTTTGTAAGTGTTGACATAGTTATAGCCATCAGCTCCTAGTCCCTTAATATAATAATTAAACAAGAAATGCCATTTTTCGTCTCGCTCCACCCACCCTACATAATAACGTTTTTGGGCTTAACTTAATGGCATTGTGTTGTAGGGTGCGTCCTACGCACCGTGACGCTCCGCTCAAAAGGTGCGTAGGACGCACCCTACATTACCTATAAAAACAACATTGACAGCGTACTAGGACAACGCTTATTTCACTTGAGGCAAATTCCGCAAAGCCGCTTGTAAAGCTTCTTCAGGATAAGCTTGATCCGTTAATTCTCCACTGAAATATCTATCATAAGAAGCCATATCAAAATGCCCATGACCAGATAAAGTAAATAAAATAGTTTTGCCTTCGGAACGCTCTTTGCAGCGTAAAGCCTCATCAATCGCCGCATGTATCGCATGATTGGACTCTGGCGCGGGCACAATCCCCTCAGCTTTGGAAAACATCACTCCACTTTCAAAGGTTGCCAATTGTGGCACAGCTATCGCCTCTAACACTCCCTCATGGTACAATTGCGACACTAAAGCAGAATCCCCGTGATAACGCAATCCCCCCGCATGAATCCCGGGTGGCATAAAATCATGCCCCAACGTGTACATTTGGATTAACGGAGTCAATCCGACTGAATCGCCATAATCATAAGCATACTCTCCGCGTGTTAATGTCGGACAAGAACTCGGCTCAACGGCAACCAAACGAATTTCTTTACCCGCCGCCTTGTCAGCCAAAAATGGAAACATCATGCCGCCCACATTGGAGCCCCCGCCACAAGGCGCAAAAATAACATCAGGATAATCGCCCACTTTTTCTAATTGCTTGCGCGTTTCCAAGCCAATCACGGTTTGATGTAATAAAACGTGATTAAGTACCGAGCCTAAAGTATAATTAGTATCTTGGCGCGATGCCGCCTCTTCCACCGCCTCAGAAATCGCAATCCCCAATGAGCCCTGACAATTGGGATCATTTTCTAAAGCTTGTCGTCCTGCGGCAGTCAAAGTCGTCGGACTGGGCAACACTTCGCCACCCCAAGTTTGTATCATTGAACGGCGAAACGGTTTTTGTTCATAGCTCACTTTGACCATATAAACGCGCACTTCTAAGCCAAACATATTGCCCGCTAAAGAAATCGCAGAGCCCCATTGTCCAGCCCCCGTTTCCGTGGTCAGTCGCTTAATACCGGCGATTTTATTATAATAGGCTTGTGCCACCGCCGAATTGGGTTTATGCGAGCCCGCTGGACTACCCCCCTCATATTTATAATAAATTTTAGCCGGCGTACCCAATATGGCCTCTAAACGCCGGGCGCGATACAGAGGCGAGGGTCGCCACAAGCGTAAAATTGAACGTACTTTTTCTGGAATTTCAATCCAGCGCTGGGTAGAAATTTCCTGCTCTAACAATCCAGGCGGAAAAATGGCACCCAATTGTTCGGGGCTGACGGGTTGACCATCTGCCCCCAAATACGGTGCTGGTGGCGTGGGTAGATCGGCAATCACATTGTACCAATGAGTCGGTAACTCAGATTCGTCTAATAAAATTTTTGTGTTGGACATATTTTAATTAAATATTAAGGTATGGAGTCCAAGATTTATCTTGGACGTTCGGCTCATCCAAGATAAATCTTGGACTCCAAAATAAAACTTGATCATTGAGTGTTAAAAATATAGACTGAACGGTCATTTTATTTTACCTTAAACTTCATCAGGAAACACTAGATATGAAAAAATTGATAGCCACGATACTCATTAGTGCCGCAATGAGCCTACCCTTGCAGGCAGATACATCAGAAAGTCTCCGTTTTAGCTTGCAACATCGTATTAATGGCGGCGATCCTCTCCCAATCGAGACGATAGAAATCCCTTTTAAGCAAATCGAGAACAATCCCCTGATTTTGTTGACAGTTCTCAAAGAGAATTTTTCTAAGCATGTAGAAAACAGAGAAAAACCGCTGCAAATCGACACCAAGCTTGAGTTTAGCACAACTCAAGCCCTCGGAAAATTACCCACAACGTCTATTAAGACTCAGATAGACAATGATGGTTTTGGCAAAAGTGATTTGATATTTCCAGCCTTTCGGCGCGTTGTGCCTGAAAAGGGCTTGATAGATTGGAAAGGTTTGAATCTTCACTTTACATTTACTGATCAAAATATGACAGTGAAGTTAAATCTTGCAGGGCTCTTGTTTGAAAAAGATGAAGGCAAAATCTCTGCCTTATTGGGAAATACCACCATCAATGGTCAATTTGATGCCAATAGTATGCCCACTCAAATGGACTTAAACTTATCCCAGTTTAAAATACGTGATAACGATAATCGTTTAAATTTAAATGATTTCTCATTGAATTTTCATAGCCATCAATCTGCCAAAGGGCTTCAACTAGGTGAATTGAGTTTCAAAATAGGGCATTCTGATTTGAGTCAAGACAATTTTCAAGTCAGCCTTGATGGTTTTGGGATAAAGCTAGAGGGTGAAGAGGCGCAAGATAGTGTTATCAATTACAACTGGCACTCGCAAATTGAAAAATTTGTTTTTCCAACTCCCCTGGGAATTGGAAAAATGGCATGGATAAGCTATGCCGAAAAATCCGCTGTTCGCCACTTAGATGAAGGCGCTTTGTTGGATTTGCAAACAACGGCGAGGAATTTGCACTCGCAAAACAACAAACCAATCAATATTGGTTTTATCATGTTGGACAAATTGATGGCAGTATTGCTGGCTGGCTCTCCAGAAATTGCAACTGAGTTGAATGTGAAAACGCCAATTGGGAACTTACAAGCCAATGCCAGCGTCAGCATCAATGGGAAACCGACTTCTTTGGCACTGTCCGTTTTGAAATCAGCGTTACAGGCAGAGCTGACATTGAACATCAACAAAACATTGCTCAAAGAAATAGTGGCAAACCAAATCTTTGAGACGATGCTAAAAGACTTTGACGATGAACGACTGAGTGAGGATGACTTGGCTTTGTTGAAACAACAAGCAAAAAGTGCTAGTGAGCAACAAATTTTAATGTTTGTTGGCATAAAATGGCTTGTTGAGACGGAAGATGGCAAATACCAGCTCGTCGCGGCTCTCAAAAATAATCAGTTGATTGTGAATGGCATGAAAATTCCATTGCCTTTTTAATTAAGTCCAAAGGAGTCCAAGATCAATCTTGGGCTCCTTTCATACTCTAAGAATTTTAGCTTCTCTGGAGTATTATTATGGCGTTACAAGATCATTTCCATCCCCCTTTAAGCACACATCGCCATTGGCAGGCGTTTCACAATGCTTGGGCAACTTATATTGCATCAGATTTGAACCACCGACTACCAGAAAATTACTTTGCGGAACCTAATGTACAGTTTGGTATCGAAATTGATGTGGCAACGTTTGAAGAGTCTTTACCCGAAAACGTTTCATCTCTGCAAAAAAATTCTCTAAAGTGGAAGCCACCAGCCCCCACACAAAGCTTTCCTTTTCAGCCCGTTTCTGAGGCTGTAGAAATTAGTATTTTTAATAATGAAGAAGGCCCACTTTTAGCCGGAGCTATTGAGTTAGTCAGTCCAGCAAACAAAGACCGTCCTGCGAGTCGAAAAGCTTTTGTGTCTAAATGTGAGGCTTATCTACAGCAAAGCTTAGGACTTATTATCATTGATGTGGTGACTGTGAGACAGGCAAATTTACATAATGAATTATTGGAAAATATTGTGGCATCAGATGTGCAGCATATCAATACTCACCTTTACACAACCGCTTATCAAGTCGTCAAACACCATAAAGAACCCCGTTTAGATATTTGGCAACAGTCATTAGAAGTTGGGCAGCCATTACCTACTATGCCTCTTTGGTTGCGTGGACCAATCTGTTTACCCATTGATTTAGGGGCAACTTATGAATTGACTTGCCAAGAACAGAGGATCAAGGTTGCAAACGGGCTCCGGCAAAAATAAGCCAAATTCTATACATGTATTTCTCGTTTCTCGTTCCCACGCGGAGCAAAAATGCCATTAAGTTAAGAGGGCAACCACAAGGGATTGCCCCTACAAACCGTGATTTTTCGTAGGGGCAATCCTTTATGGTTGCCCTTAACGAAGGTGGCATTGACGCTCTGCGTGGGAATGCCTGCATGGACGCTCCGCGTCCTGCAAAAAAATTGGATTGGTTTTCGTTCTTGCAGAGGTGTTCGACGCAGAGCGTCGAGGCAGCCATTCCTTTGCCTCGCGTGGGAACGAGAAATAAAACAATGGATTATTCACACGAAATGAACAGAATTTTTAATTTGAATGTGTTTTGGCAGGTTGCTTGAAACGGGACAATGCGTCATGCGTTCAGTGATGTAAGATATATCATCTTCGCTCGGTTTGCCCGATTTTAAGTTGACATTAAACGAAATAATAACATCTTTTATCTCCCAAAACTCGTCGGTTTCCAGATATAATTCACCCAAGGCAGAACTCAGTATCAGTGAGCGTTCAGCACTGTTAGTTCTCATGTATAGATGCTGGCAGGAAAATAATGCGTTAATAAACAGTAAAAAACCAGGTGATCTGACGCTTAGCTCAAGTGTTTCCCAGTTTTTGTCTTTGAGAACCTCAACAGTTAGCTCATCAACTAAATTATTGGTGCCCTGATATGTACATTTTAGGCGTAAGTGAAAAGTTCTATTATCCATCGTGGTATTTATTTCCTCAATTGAGTGGCATTTCTGTGTACAACAGGTGCCATTTAAAGTGTTAGTCCTTTGATAGTGAAAAAACTAGGGCAACCATAACTGATTGCGCCTACATTACATTCTGCCGTTATTTTTTGCCTAGTACTCTGTCAATGTTAAATTGATGGGTGTTGTAGGGTGCGTCCTACGCACCCTGACTCTTAATTTGTGCCCAGGACGCACCCTACATTACCCATCAATACAACCTTGACAAGGTACTAGCTAGCTACATCAAAAATTAAATACATCTGTACCAATTCTTGTTTTTGTAACCTAAAATTCCCAAGTTTAATCGCTCCTCGTCAAATATAAGGTACGTCCGACTGTTATGGGTTGAATCAAACCTTATAGCTTTTTCTCGAAGAAAATCCTGCACCTTCTTGTTTTTATGGCAGGTAAATTTTTTGAGAAGTTTGGACGACGTGTCTTTGGGAAGGTTATTAACAAAATCTCTTAATTGAACGAGTAACTTTTTAATAGAGCAATACTCCTTTTGAACTCCTTGTTCAAATTTTTCTCTGCCACAAAAACCGGATGTTTAGCCCCAAGAGCCTTGCGAAATTTTTGGGCCGCTTTTTGGTCTCGGACGACAAAACTCTTGTAAAAATCTTATTACCTTTGATTTTTGACAGGGGTTATTATAGCATATTAATTTTACTCTGATCCCAATTATTTTGTATTTATAGTCGTTATTTTGCAAGCACTGTATGGCTCAATGCTATCGCCGTTAAGGGCAACCATAAAGGATTGCCCCTACGTGAACCGTGATTTTTTGTAGGGGCAATGCCCTAGTGGTTGGATCCCTCAGAGCAAAGGGACAGGCTTAATGGCATTGATGCGCTGAGTGCTATTGCCGCTGGGTTGGCATCTGATGAGAGTTGGCGCTCTTTTATTCAGAATGTGACTCAAAGTCGGATTGTCTGAGCCGGCGTTAGCCGCTTTGTTGCAAGATTGTGAAATCGGCGTGTTGTCTCAATTGTTATTAGAGCATCTTCAGTCGCAAACCGCTTCGGTTTTGAATCCCTCATTAATAAAATTTTTGGCCTATAAAAATTTATTAGGTCATGCCGTATTATTTTTCTTGCGCGAGCAGTTGCGCGATAATCCTCGTTTTGAGCGTACTTTAGCCGCTTTACGGCAAGAGGGTATGTTGTTCTCACTGCGGGATTTCAAGCAGGCTCAAGTTGACTTAAAAAGTTCTTTGGAGAAAAAGTTAAGCGCTATTGAGCAACACTTAGCCGCACAAAATGAGCGTCTGATTGTTGCCGCTTCTCCTGATGATTTATCCCAGTTGCTCGATAGCAAGGTTGAGGTTGTTATTGCCGCTTTGAGCAATTTGCAGTATGTGGTTGAAAAGATTGCGAGCAATGTGGAAATGATTTTAGCTGAGCTTCGAGAACTTGCGGCTCGTATTGATGTGTCTGCTAAGAGGATTATCCGGTTACCGCTATGCAGGTTGGTAGTATTGCTGCAAGTTTGGGCGATTTAAAAGAGGCTAAAAGTTTGTTGATTGAAATTTTCGAGAGTAGCAAAAATAATAATGATAAAGCCCTTGCCGCTTATAATTTATTTTTTATCTATTTACGCCAAGGTTCAAATAACAATGCTTTGAAATGCTTAAACGCTGCCATTCGTCTCAATCGCCAAGCACATATTTTACATAATGTTGATCGTTATCCGATTAAATCTTTGCTGGGTGCAGGTGGTATGGGGTGCGTGTTTCTTTGTGAAGATAGTTTGGAGCAACGCTTGGTGGTGGTAAAGTGTTTGTGGGAAATTCAGTCTAGTGGTGAGGCTAAAGAGATTTTTGCTGAGCCTTTGGCTATGGCTAAAATTGCTGGAGATTATGTGCCTAAGCCTTTGGATTATGGTTATGTCAATGCGGCTCAGCGGGAACGGGCTTTTTTTGTGACTGAGTTTGTTGAGGGGGCGATAGATGGTGAGGCATGGTTGGTTAAACATGGTAAGATGGATTTAGCCACGGGTGCTGCGGTTGGTATTCAAGTCGCGCAAGCTTTACAAAAAGCGCATGAAAAGGATATTTTTCATTTGGATTTAAAACCGGCTAATTTGTTATTGTCTAACCAGAGATGGGGTTGGGTTTTGACTTATCCTTTTTTATTTATAATAGGGTAAGCTGATATTCTTTACGGGGTTATTTTTGATAAACGCGCCAAACGAGGGGGTTTGTTGAATATTTATCTTGTTCTCATTTGATAAGATTGATAATGCCATTGTTAAATCCGGGGCAGGTTGCCCAAAAAAACTCGAATTCATCAATAGCTCTGCATCCCCTGAACGACATAAACGATTTAATTTGTCGGGTTGAAATACATTTTTTAATTTTCGGCTTAAGTCAAGT
>JSZA02000030.1 GCA_000785145.2 Candidatus Thiomargarita nelsonii | reverse complement strand
TTTTTTGTAGGGTGGGTAGAGCTTCGCTACCCACCAACTCGTTGAAATTTATAACAATGGTGGGTTGGGCGTCCCATAACGATGTTGCGCGGGCAACCACAAGGGATTGCCCCTACAGCCCACCCTACAAAAAAACCTTAACTTAATGGCATTGATTCAACGACCCCAGTGCCAGGGCTGCCACTGCAATTCCAGTGAGCGGATTAGCCATTTCTGCCATCAGTCCTAAAAAAGGTTGATAGCTTTGCAAAGGTCAGCGACATGCCGAAAAAGACCAGTCCTAAACTCATCAAGATTTGACCATAATGGCGCAAGGTTTCGCGCCTCGTCAAAAATTCTATGGCAAATCCGATAGCGATCATCAATAAGGCATATTGGGTGATTTTGAAAGCGACGATTTGCGCCTATGATCACGCCTATCGCTTGTGTCAACGACATCAATTGGGTGGAAACAAAACCGACGACGAGCACGGTGGTGACAGAAGAGGATTGAATCACCGCCGTCACTAGCGCACCAGTTAAGGCGCCTAAATAACGATTACCAGTGAGCCCTGCGAGTATATTGCGTAGTCCTTTGCCCGCCACGGCTTTCAGTGCCACAACCAGGCGCTCCAAACCGTATAAAAGCCAGTCCACCAAATAAGCCCATTAGCATCTCGCCCCAAGGCAAACCGGTTGAGGCATCTGCCGCAAACGCTACTCCAATCAAGGTTATGAACAGTGCTGCTGATAAGGGTAAACTGAAATGAGAATACTTTGATAACATTTAAAACCTTGAATCACGGATTTTGCGGATGATTCGGATTTCGCTGTTTTAAAGTCAAAAGTGAGGAGAATAACCGCAAATATCCAGACTGCATGGGAACACTCGGTTAGGGTTTTCTCCGACAGGCTGCTAGTCTAACCTTTAAGGTATGCTTAGCATTCTCCTTAACAAAGTCTATCAATCTACCTAAATCTTCATAAGGATCAAGACAGGGTGGTCCTCTGTAGATACTCTCAAAACAATTTGGAATTATCCGTTGTTGAAATTTATTGATTTCTGCCTGACTCAATTCTCTCTCTTCAAAGTTTCTATAAGATTCCCAATCATAGCTTGTGCGAAAAAGTGCCCCCGTTTCAACAGAAACCATTTCATAATATCCTTCAATAAATCCCTGAGTATCCAACTCAAAATGCTCTAATTTTTCATAATTTAATTCTGGCAATTGCTCATCATCCATGTGAATTTTATGCCCTTGATGTGTTTCTAAAAAGCTTTTGTAACTTTCTATAGAATAGGGCAATAGACTGATCGCTTTGAGTCCATCATAAATCCAACCAAAAGTATAAAAACTGTCCGATACGATTTCCAAAGATGGGGCGCCCATCATGCCTGCATCGCCAATTTCAGGGGCATTGACTGAACAATCAATACAATAGGTGAAAAAACTGACACTCATTTTTATATTCTCTGGTTGATACCTCTGAGGTTTTCAAAACATCAGAGGTCTTTGCCTATGGAGCACCCGCATCTTCTAGCAGATCGTCAAGGTTGATCTCATTCGTATCGAGAACTGGTGCATCATTGATGTTATCAACCGTGAGGCTAAAAGCAGCCAAATCCGCACTCAGGGAACCGTCACTGACACTGATAACTATGTTGTCAGTGATACCCACATCGCTATTCGTGGGCGTGCCGGAGAGTTCTCCCGTATCGCTATTAAAATTGGCCCAACTTGGTTGGTTGCTGATGGAGAATGTTAAATTATCATCCTCTATATCGCTCGCCGTCGGGATAAAGCTATAGGCACTATCCTCATCCACGCTCGTTGCCGGCGTACCTGATATCAAAGGCGTATCGTTAACCGCAGTCACAGTCACCGTCAC
Organism: Candidatus Thiomargarita nelsonii; assembly: GCA_000785145.2. Classification (GTDB taxonomy): domain Bacteria; phylum Pseudomonadota; class Gammaproteobacteria; order Beggiatoales; family Beggiatoaceae; genus Thiomargarita; species Thiomargarita nelsonii_B. Next base: position 52,882 of record JSZA02000030.1, on the reverse strand, counting down.
GGTTGCAATATTGGAATCCTCCGTCCCATCATTGACTTGGTAGGTGAAACTATCCGTCCCATTAAAATCAGCATTGGGGGTATAAGTCAATGTGCCAGTCTCGCTTATAACGGCAATGCCATTGCTCGCCTCGCTGACGAGGCTATAGCTCAATGAATCATCCTCTATATCAGTCGCTGAAAGCGTCTCAGTAACCAGCATGTCTTCATCAATCGTCACCGCGAGTGCCTCGGCGACGGGTGCATCATTGACCGCTATGACAATAATGCTGGCGCTCCCAATTTCAGAACTAAACGCTGTCGTATCACCATTGGTGCTAGTATCCGCCTTGCTGCCTGCTGTACCACTGCTTTGATCCCAAGCACGAAAACGAATGGCATCGGTCACAGTGCCATTGAAATTAGGATTTGGCTGAAAATAGAGCCGTGTCTCGGCATCCGCTGCCAATAACAAAGCCTCATTCTCAGCCACACTACCGACTGCCATCCAAGTCGAACCATCCATTGTGTAGTACCAAGTACCATTAGTCGCATCTACAGCCGTCAAAGCCAAACCCGTTACAGCGTTGTTATCGACATCTGTCACATTACCGCTCAATGCCACAATATCGCTAATTAAAGTCCCCTGGGCATTCGCAGCCAGCATGGCTAAACTCAAGAACAAAATTAAAATCAATCGCTTAATAAATTTCATAAAAATATCCATTGTTTTGGAGTCCAAAGCTTTAGCTTTGGACAAGTCTAAAATGGTACCTCTGCGTCTTCAGACACCGGCTCAAGCTTGAGAGCATCCTTGGTGTCATCCAAAATAGGGGCATCATTAACATCCTTAACTATAATATCACGATTTACCGACTCACTATCATTTTTCCCATCACTCACCGTAATTGTTACCGTGCGTGTGGATGTTTTTGGTGCAGTCGTGTTGGTATTGCGATAAGTGATCGCTCGCAATGCGCTTTGATAATCACTCAACTTGCCTGAACCGATCAAAGTCAGTGTATCATTATTCCTATTAACAGTGATACCCGTCGGCGGGCTACCATTATAATCTAACTTGTCTTCACTCTTTTGATAATTGTTGCTGATCTGAATGCTGGCAGCACTGAGCTTGCGATCATCCGTATCGCTGACAGTGATAGTTGTCGTTATCTCAGTCGCCGCATCGTCTTCAGTATAGGACAACGCCTCACTTTCGATATTCGCTAACACTGGCGGAGCATTATCGCACGCTGGTAGCCAAGCTAAGCTACATAGCATGATTAAAACCAATCGTTTGCTGCGTTTGAGATTCATAGTTTAATATTCCTAAAATAGTCTTTCTCCCCGTTCTCTGATTTGTTTCTCGTTCCCACGCCCTGCGTCACTGCCATTAAGTTAAGGGGCAACCATAAAGGATTGCCCCTACGAAAACTGGCGATCATGTAGGGGCAATCCCTTGTGGTTGCCCTTAACTTAATGGCATTGACGCGAGGCAAAGGAATGCCTGCCTCGACGCGGAGCGTCGAATTATCCTGAAGTCCCATATTTATGACGATAAGCCTGAATAGCCTCCAAGGTATCCGCTTGTTCAGGCTTAAGTCCAAGATAAGTGATTAAAATATCTAAATCAATAATACTGACCACCTGTATGCCATAGCTTTGTTCAATTTCCTGAACAGCTGACAATGCTGTTTGTCCACGTTCTTGACGATTGAGCGCAATCACTACGCCAGCCAATTGTGCCCCCGCCGCCTCAATCAGTTGCACCGCTTCACGTATCGCTGTCCCGGCGCTGATCACGTCATCAATTAATAAAACGCGCCCGGCTAGTGTACTACCAACAATGGCGCCCCCTTCTCCATGATCTTTAATTTCCTTGCGATTGAAACAATAGGGCACATCGCGTTGATCAGATAATGCAATGGCTGTCGCTGTCACAAGCGGAATGCCTTTGTAGGCGGGACCAAACAACATATCAAACGCTATCCCAGACTGTTGTATGGCAGCCGCGTAAAAGCGTCCCAATTGGGCTAAACTACGCGCCGTATTAAATAAACCGGCGTTAAAAAAATATGGGCTCTGCCGCCCTGATTTCAATGTGAAATTGCCAAAACGTAACACATTTTTATCAAGGGCCAATTCAAAAAATTCTCTTTGATATGAATACATTATAACTGATTTTGCTCACTCTGTTCTCGCAACACTTTGAGTTGAAACAAGGTATTACGATACTCTTCTTCTAATGTCGATTGGATAAAATGAATTGTCGTCTGGTAGCTGGGAATCACGTTATATTTGAGCGCATTAACCCGCTTTTGCGTTTTACGCTGCTCCTCCAATAAACGCCATAAAGCCGTTTCAGCCTCACCAAGACGTGCCAACAAAATAACCATGTCAGCTAAATGACGGCGCGTTTCATCAAAACTGCTATCGGTGTCCATTAAGCTGACGGGTTGGAGTGGGAGAGTCTCTGCTGTCACCGCCGGATATTGTACACCGATACGACTACGCGGCAAAATTTTAACCTCAATCGGCGGCTTTAAACCGAGTGCGGCTTGCTGTAAAGAGCGACTGCCCATACGTGTATGAGTCATACTGAGCCAATAATAGGCTATTTCTAAAGTCGCTTTGGCTTCTTTGCGGAGCGCACGATATTGTTTGAGTCGCTCATAGACTAAGCGCGTGAGTAGTTCTCTTTTGCGCTCTAGCAGCGAAGCCCCTATTTCTAAAAAGGCGACTTTGCGTTTGAGTGCCAGTAAGGTACTTTTAGTTGGGGGAACTTTGAGACGTTTAATAGCCATTATAAATAGACTTGTCCCTTTTTAATTGTAGGGTGGGTAGAGCTTCGCTACACCCACCGCCCAGATCAATGCCATCAACAGGGGCAACCATAAAGGATTGCCCCTACAGGAGACGTGATTTATTGTAGGGGCAATCCCTTGTGGTTGCCCCTGTTAGTAGGGTGGGTAGAGCTTCGCTACACCCACCGCCCAGATCAATGCCATCAACAGGGGCAACCATAAAGGATTGCCCCTACAGGAGACGTGATTTATTGTAGGGGCAATCCCTTGTGGTTGCCCCTGTTAGTAGGGTGGGTAGAGCTTCGCTACACCCACCGCCCAGATCAATGCCATCAACAGGGGCAACCATAAAGGATTGCCCCTACAGGAGACGTGATTTATTGTAGGGGCAATCCCTTGTGGTTGCCCCTTAACGGCGATGGCATTGACCGCCCAGATCAGATAGGTGGGTTGGGCGTCCCGCCACTTCGTTGCGCTACCGCTCTACCCACCCTACATACTACTTATTCCTCAGAGTAATAAGGCGCAACATCTTTGCGGATTTTTTCTAATGCTTTGGCGCGAGCTTTCTGAAGCCGGGAAGCATTTGATGCTGGTGGAGTTGACTGATTTTCGCAGTATGTATCCGTCTCTTTTCCCGTAAACTTTGACGAGTAAATGACTTCTCCCGTCTTCAGTTTTGTAGCCGAAACAAGCACCTGAAAATTGGCGTTTTTTTCGACACACTTTACCTTAAATTTCCGCTGGGTTCCCTCCTTGCACTTTTTAAAGAATCCTTCACGCTCGCAATCTTCGATTTCTTTTGAATAGTCTCTGCTACTCACAGAAGAGTCAATGACTCGCCCTGAAAAAACGCCATCCGCCTTTTTTTGAGAAGTCACGACCACAAATCCGCCTTCTTTGTTGTTCAGGAGCAGAGTTTCAAGCTCCTTTTTGAAAAGCTTGCCGTCTTTTCCATCAAAAGACGAAATAGCAACCCTTTCTAGCTTGGCGACTCGTGGTGCATTGGCGGGATTGAATGTCGGTTTTTTTGCGCCGGTGCAAGCAACTAAAGTCATCACACTGGCATAAATGGCTAATGCTTTGAGAAAAGATGATTGATACATATAAGATAAAACCTCCATAAATTGTCAAGGAGTCCAAGATTTATCTTGGACGATTGGCATTATAACGCAACAAAATTTTAACATCAATTGGCGGGTTAATTGCCACTGGGCTAAAAAAAACTAAGACCGCCCCCAGTGTAATAAGGCGCAACATCTTTACGGATTTTTTCTAGTGCTTTGGCGCGTGCTTTCTGAAGTATGGCAGCCTCGGGGATAGGGCTACTTGATTGATTTTGGCAATAAGTATCTCTCTCATTTCCCGCATGCGTTGAAGTGTAAATGATTTCTCCCGTCTGAACTTTTTTCACCGAAAAAACTACTTGAAAAGTGCCTGTTCTTTCGAGACATTGCACATTATATTTCCGCTTGGTTCCCTCCTTGCACGCTCCAAACAGTTTTTTACGCTCGCAGTCTTCCACCTCTTTTGAATAAGTTCTGTTATTAACAGAAGATTCAATCACTTGCCCAGAAAAAACGCCTTCCGCTTTTTGGGGAGAATCCATGACCATAAAAATGCCTTGTTTTTTGTTTTCGCTCATCAGCATACTTTGAAGTTCGCTTTTGAATAGGGGGCCATCTTTCCCATCAAAAGACGAAATAGCAACACTTTCTAACATGGCTATTTGTGGTGCTCTGGCTGGATTGAGTACCTGTGGTTTTCGTGTGCAACCCACTAGAGTCATCATAGTGACGATAACGGCTAATGGTCTGATAAAACCTGAACTTTTATACAAGATAAACCTCCGGTTTTCTAAAGACTGTTGTTCATTGAAACGAGTAGATTGAGATTATTGTCCAAACGATTACCCTGCTCTTCAAAAGCGGTTATTTCAGTCTGCCATTTTGCCAATGTGGCAGGCGCAGCATTGGCTTGATATTGTTTGTACCGCTGGTTAGATTTGCCAACTTCCATTTTAAGGCGAGATGCGACATCTAGGGCTGCCCCAAATCGTTGTTGAAATTTTTGTTGCTCCTTTCGCAGGACCATTTGTCGTGTTTTCTTATTCATTGGCATATTCTTAATACGTTTAACTTCTTGTTTGTACTGTTGAATGCTTTTTGCCAATTCGATATTGGTTTGCCGAATTTTCTGAGCCATCTCTCTATTCCAAGCCGTTTCTTGAAGAATGGCTTGTTGTTGAGTGGCATATTGTTCTTTTCGTTTGGCAAAATAAAGACCCGTCAAAAGTCCAGCAACGCAACCACCTATTGCCCCAATTATGGCCCCTTGTGTACCGGCAATAGCAACACCACTTAGCGCCCCAATCACAGTACCACCAGCGCATCCCTGTCCCGCAAATTTAGTCCTTTCTGAAGTTGCACACCCGGCTATTAATATTATACTGAGTGTCCATCCAAAAATGCTAGTCACTTTCATCATTTTCTCCTCAGATTGTCCAAGATAAATCTTGGACTCCTAAATACCGCTTTTAATGTGCAAGTAGTCGTGCCATCAACAATTCTTCTACTCCATTTAATAATAGGCGAATGGTATCAGGATTACCAGGATCAATAGCACCCCCTCTTTCGCTTTGTCGAGCCTCTGCCGGGAGTTTGTTTATCAGGCTACGAAATTCAGCACATAAAGCTTGTAAACCATCGCCATCTTCGGGCAAAGTGCGTAAAAAATAATCTAATTCGCCTAGTGGCCCCTCCTCTTGTAAACTATTAGCGCGATGTGCTTGGGTTTTTAGGCTTATTTTTTCAACCCAGACATTGCCTAAGCCCGCATCAGTGGCCGCAGCGCGAATTTCATTCGTCCAACGATCTGACTGACTGTGCAATTTTTTATGCACTGGACTTGCGCCTTCAATGATAAAACGTAAGGCTAATGGTCTCCCTTCAGCATTTTGTAGGGATTCTGTGACTGCCCCATGCGCTTTATCTACGACTTCATCAGCTTGAGTAATATCAGTCACATCCAGTTGACAAATTTTCCAGCGTAAAACATCGACTGGCATAAATGTGACACTGACTTGTCCCTCTTCTACTTTAACTAAGGAACAACCTTTTGCGCCCGTTTCACGGGCATGTCGCCCTTGTAGGTTGCCGGAAAAAACGACCCAAGGTTTTTTATGTAAGATTTCGCGTTTGTGGATGTGTCCGAGTCCCCAATAGTCGTAACCGTGTGAGAGTAAACTGGGCATGGTACAAGGGGCATAATTGGCATGGCTTGGGCGACCATTTAAGGCGGTGTGAAGTAGTCCAATATTAAAATAGCCGGGCAGGGCGTTGGGATAAGCGGTGCTGAGATCGTCGGTGATAGCTTTATTGGCAAAACTTTGTCCATGTATTGCGACGCCTAAATTTTCTAAGCGCTTAGTTTCGGGTTTATCGTAACTGAATTCAGTCACATTGTCTGGTAGCCGTAATTGTCGTGTGATAATATTACCCGCATCATGATTGCCAAGTACGATGAAGACGGGAATATTCACTTCGCGCAAGCGGCTCATTTGTTGGTTAAAAAATAGTCCAGTATTGTAGTCTTTCCAATCCACGTCATATAAATCTCCAGCGAGCAATACAAAGTCAACGGCTTCGATGCAGGCGAGATCAATCATATTAATAAAGGCTCGCCGTGTGGCTCTTTGCATTTGTTCAATGGGTGCCCCTTCGTAACGCGCTAGTCCACTCATGGGACTGTCTAAATGAATATCAGCAGCGTGAATAAATTTCATATTTTTTTTTCCCTTTAATAAAGGTTAGGTTATAGATATTATATTATGAGTGATGTCCCACGTCCAAGATAAATCTTGGACTCCTTAACGGAGGAGAAATATGCTAAAAACAATATCCATTATAATGATATTGACAGTTTTTCTATCAGGGTGTTTGGAGAATGGCGCCGTCACAAAAACTTCATACTCTGTCAATGGAAAATATGCCTTGCTCATTGGTATCGAAAATTACCGTAACGTCCCCCGTCTCAGAGGGGCACTCAATGATATGAAGTTGATTCAAGGGGTGTTGCGTGAACGCTTTGATTTTCAAGATAAGGATTTTATTATCCTTTTAGATAATAGGGCAACTCACAGTGGCATTGAAAATGCTTTCAAAACGCTGATTGGACGGCTTAAAGTTGGCGATTTTGTCTATATTCATTACTCGGGTCATGGCTCTCAAACGATTGATTTAAACGGTGATGAGCAGAGCGGTTATGACCAAACTTGGGTTTCTTATGGGGCTCGTGAAGGGGGGGGTGACAAAGATAATTATGATGTGTTGGATGATGAAATCAACGCTTGGTTAGCTGAGATTTATGCCAAAACGAAACAGGTGATATTTGTCTCTGATTCTTGTCATTCTGGCACCGTCGCACGCGGTCAAGCACCCATCGGTCGTGGCTTAGAAAGAGATGAACGCGAGCATCCCTTGGGTAAGATGGCTTATAGTCAAATTGACAACTATCATGGTATCCGTGTCGGCGCGGCACAGGACAAGGAGTTAGCTGCTGAGACGATTGGAAATGATGGCAAACACTATGGACTATTCACTTGGCACTGGGCTAAGGCTTTACGAGAGGCGCAAGTGGGAGAGACTTGGGCAAATGTATTTAAACGGGCTCATGCCTCCGTCATCTTAAAGCGTGGACAAGCACAAACGCCACAGATGGAAGGTGAACAAAATCGACAAATTTTTAAGGCAGATTTTGAGCCACTGGTACAAACGGTTTCGGTGATTGATGTGAAAGGTGAAAGGGTGGAAATTCAAGCCGGCGCGGTGGCGGGAGTGACTGTCGGCTCTATCTATCACTTGTCCCAATCTGCGGGCCTTGAAATCACCAAAGTTGAAGCGTTTAAAAGTGTTGGCAAAACGCTCCAAGGTAGGTTCAAAGTGGGTGATGTAGTGATAGAAAAAAACCATGCTTATCATTTCGAGCCTATCAAAGTTTACGTTTCGGCTGATTTTCCCAAGGATAAACCACTGTTGCAAAGCATAAAAGCGGCCTTTTTTCCTGATCCTGATACGGGATTACAATCTATCCCCGGCTACATTCTCACGGATGATCCGTATAATACTGATCTGCGTTTGCACCTATTGCGCCCCAAACGGGTTAATTCTAATCAACCACCAGAATTATGGGTACTCACGCCTGAACAACGTTTGTTATATGACAATCTGCAAATTCAATTTAGTGATTCAAGGAGAGGTCTTAAATTGTTAGTGGAGAATTTGAATAAATTGGCGCGTATCCGTGATATTAAAGCACTCCAGAGTCGTCCACTTGGTGCGACTTTACCCGTGGTGGTGCAAGGCTATATCCATACGCCGGTTAAAAGTTGTTCAACAAGAGAGACTTGTGTGCAATTGCCCCATAATTTAGCTTTGTATCGCAAGAGAGGACCCTATCCTTTGCAGGATATTGAAACTTTGAATAAAAACGATATTCTCAGTTTCACTTTGTACAATCAAAGTGATCAAGATTATTATTTTTACCTGATCAATTTGAGTCTCGATGGTGCTATTTATGCGATTTTTCCCGATCCAAAAGCGGAACAGGAATCTGCCCGTCTCAAGGCGGGAGAAAAGCGGGATTTGAATTATGAAGTCCTGTTTAAGGTGGATATAGCTGGAGAAGAAATCATTAAATTGATCGCGAGCAGTCGCCCAATTAATGTGTTGTTGTTAGAACAGGAAGTTTTTAGACAACGTAATGATGATGCACCCAAATTGAATCCCTTAGAACAACTTTTGGTGAATGCGGCGTATGGAGAACGGGGCTTATCGCAGGTGGAGAATATTGAGTGGGTGACGGGGGAGGTGACGTTTGAGGTGAGGTAGAAGGGATAAGTCAAAACACTTTTATCGTTTCTGCGCTCATCGAGCCGACACAAGTGTCTTTCCGACTTGAGCCTTCGTCTTTTTTGACACTGCCTTAAAAATCCTATTTAGTTAAGACTATGTAGGGTGGATATCGCCTGTAGAGTATCCACCGATATTTATATATTAATCAGGTGGATACGCGGAGCAATAGCCACCCTACCTGTATGGTTTTTGGCGGTACGATATGGCATTGACGCGAGGCAAAGGAACGAGAAAAATTAACAAACAATCTTTAGCAGGTACTTGTTTAGTCAAGAGCCGCCAAACGTTCCAAGGTATCAGGATATTTGTGTACCAACCGAATCAAAGCTAAAGCTTGATGATTAGGGTAAGACTTGCCATTTTCCCAATTTTCCATAGTGTGCGGCGCAACATGAAGTTTACTAGCAAAAACAGACAATGGTAAATGCAAATTTTCGCGTACTTCCCTAATCTGTATCGGGGTTAACTGGGGCAGTGAAGCTGTGTTTTTTTGATAAGAAGGCAAGGTAATCTTACCTTCACGCTGCGCCTGCATGGCTTCTACTCCATCCATCAATTCATCAAATAGCTGACGTTTTTGAGTCATTTTTTTTTCCCCTTTGCGCGAGCACTCAATTCTGCTTCAACCGCTTTTTTCAAAGCCTGTTTTTCGTCCACTGTTAAATCTGCCATTTCATTCTTGTCATATAAGGTAAACAACCATAATTGACAAACATTGACAAAATAATAATAAATAACCCGTAATCCCCCACGCTTACCTTTACCCCGTCGTTGATCCTTCCAACGCATTTTGCGAAACCCACCCGTACCGGGCATTATGTCACCACATTCTGGGTTATCCAGCAGCGCATTTTGTAGCTGTCGGTAAGCCTCTTCGTCTAAATAATTGGGACGATAACGAGTAAAAACAGGGGTTTCAAAAAAGATTAAATTCATTTTTTAAATTTTCCTCAGCATAACTCGAATTAACCGCCATCGCTAATAATAAATAAGGCGGTTTTCAATTTTGTACGTTTTTTCATCAAATTTCTCACCTTTGTTATGTACAAAGGGGGGGGGTTGTACATTGATCAGTCAAATCGGACCCCTTTGGCTTCGGTAGATATGGAGATTTCCTCCATTAAATCCAATGGTATAACGAATATTGATGAAATTGAAACCAGCAAAATCTTGGTATCAAGAACAATCATGAGTTTATTCAACCCGTTCTCCATGTCTTGGTTAGATGAATAGCCCTATTGGCAAAAAAATTGGCGAGAATAAGAATTTATCTGCACCGATAAAAAGGTGCGTTGGACGCACCCTGAACGATCTGTGGTGAACAACTTATCATTTAAGATTTTCCAAATCGTCCATATCTTTTAACCGCCCACTGGCTCTTTTATTGTTTTTCAAATCGTCAAAACCAATCAAGTTTATTTTTAATCCTTCATATTAAAAAATATTTTTATAGGGATAACAATGGTCAAAAATCACACCATCTATTCGAGTGAGTATATCTATGCGAAAGGGTGGATAACCCATTTGGATCACATTGCCTTCTGTCCTAAAATCTTCTTTAGTTAATCCTAATGAAGCAAACCCAAACTCTTGTATAACGATGACCATTTTTTCAGCGTTTTCAAGGCTTGGTTTAATCCAAACATCTAAATCACCAGTATATCTTGGATAACCGTAGATGCCAACCGCATATCCACCCACAATGAGGTATTCCACCTTATTTTTGTTTAACAATTCGACAAACTCTTTGAAGTCTTGGCTCAACATCTTTTTTAAATTGAATGTATTGTTGACGTAATATTTCTATGGTTTCCAAACGCTCCTGCATGGGACGTGAAAGCCAATATTGATAATCAGATTTTTTCTCATGTAATGAGACAATTTTTATAACTTTTTCCATAAAAAACTACCATCAAGAATGAGCTAACCATTGATTTGTCTCGTTTCTTTGCGGAGCAAAGGAACGAGAACCAAAACAGCCTATTCAAGATAAATTGAGGTTGTAGAGATTTAAAAGCTTATTTGACGCAAAGGATCTTGTGAGTAGCCCAGCCGCCAGTTACATAGGAAGCAACTCCTTCCCTGCTTAAAGCAAAGGTATGGATTCCTTTTTTTCCCCATATTGATTCAACATCATTACCACCATCAGTTGCAAAGTAAAATCCAGATCGTAACGAATCATCCTCGTCGTGAAGCAGAGTACAGGCAATGGAAGGAGAGCCATTTAAATTAAAATAAAGAATGGCATCTTTCTTGTTGTTACCGGGGCGGTAGGCAATCCACTCATTTTGAAGTTGTTTTTTGCCATCACCTAAATCGAGTGTGTGTTTGGTACCCTTGGCATCCACAAATTTAATTACATTCTTATCATCACGATAAATAGACATCAAAGTCAACCTTTCGTCAAGCTCTTTCTTTTGAACAACAAGCTGCTTTTGCAAAGCTTGAATTTTATCCTGTTGCGCTTGATTTTCTGCCTTCAGTTCTGAGATTTGCTGTTGTTGCTTGTCAAGTCCCTTCTGAAGACACTCAAGTACGTCAAGCGGTGTTTGGCCCTTTGCTGGTGGAACACAGCTTTCTGACGCATAAGTCATATTGGTAGCCGCCGCTAATAAGAATAGGGCTGTTTTTAGTTTGGTACGTGTTTTCATCAGATTTCTCACCTTTGTTATGTGCAATCAAATTGTAGTACAACTTCTTTGCGAAATCAACGGATTTTCATTGAGGGGATATCCGTTTATTCCGCTAATCCGTTGTACTCATTTTTAGATTTATACGCGCAACAGCCATTATCTCCTGCCCTGTAATAATCCATAAAGTTTGGATTATCTGCATATTTGGGGCATAAGTCTGAGGCAATCCCAAAAAAGTTCGATTCACACCCCATCCTATAAGCATTTCCACAAACCGTGCCGCCTATATTCACTACGACTCGATTTGTGAATATCGGTGTTTTCTGAATCGCATTGGCTACTTGATCCAAAACAACCAATAAGCCATCAATATACCCTTTACCAAAATCTTCAACGGCTCGCCCTCCATATTCGCTACCAATCTCTCTGAGCACATTATCCACACCATCTCCGACGGTTTGAATAAACATATTCGTCTTTCTGCAATCTTTACCAATATTCTCCCAAGCCTTTTGAGCCAACTGACGTGCCTCTTTAAAGGCGAGAATATAAAAAGAACCAGGAGGCTTTATAGGCGTTTTCCAGAGTTCATTATCCCAATTCTCAAAAGGGTTATCATTCGTCGGCTCTACAATTTTTACCCAGTCATTCCAGCTATTGATAGGCTCATCTGCGAGGGGGAGGCGACAGATAAATAATCCCAGTATGACCAAAAAAAACAATTGGGTTATTTTATTTATCATGTACCAGTGTCCTTATGGCAACGGCTTTTGCCATTCTTCTGACCATGAAGTAAAAGGAGTCTCTGGCACCGGCTTTCCAGTAACACTGGTTTTCTCACACTCCGTTTTGGTTTCCAGCCCTTTGAAACATTTCAGGACATCATCATCAGATGCGTCGGATTTTGCCAAGTCCCTACATTTTTGCAATGGCGTTTTAGTCGGCTTAGGTTTTATATCCTCTTGTGGCGGTTGTGCTGGTATATCAGGTAATTCATCGAAACACTTCTTGGCCTTTTGAAAAGTACCCTCAGCTAGAAGATTTTTACATTTTTGATGAGCTTTATTCAATTTTTGAAACTCAGCGATTTGCCCTTGCTGAGTGTTGACTGTGGCTTGCTGCTTTTTATTTTTATTTTCCGCAGCCAGCGTGTCAAGTCCCTTCTGATGACACTCAAGTACATCAAGCGGTGTTTGGCCTTTTTTTGGCGGAACACCGCTTTCTGACGCATAAGTCATATTGGTAGCCGCCGCTAATAAGAATAGGGCGGTTTTTAGTTTGGTAGGTGTTTTCATCAGATTTATCACCTTTGTTATGTGCAATCAAATTGTAGTACAACTTCTTTCCGAAATCAACGGATTTTCATTGAGGGGATATCCGTTTATTCCGCTAATCCGTTGTACTATGAGCAGTCAAATCGGACCAGTTTGGCTTCGGTAGATATGGATATTTCCTCCATTAAGTCGTTTTGAACGGTGATGACGGTTGATGGGATTGTCCCCCAACTGCCTCCTGCGATATGTTGGACGTACCGGAGTCAGTCCAACCTACGTGCTACACGGAATGAGAAGATACATGCTCACGTAATGCATCATCAATACGTGATTGCCAACCTTTTCCTGTTGCACGAAAATGTTCTACCACATCGGACGAAAGAGGCAATGTAATTTGAATTTTCACCGTCTGTAATTCGTATTGCCCATGTTTCCGTGCAATACCGATTATTTTACCTTTCTTTGTGATATTCGCACCTTCCCAAAAGTTGGCAATTGCATCAGGATCATTAGGATCATAGGGTGTATCTTCAAAAGCCGATGTTTTTAAAGTAGTACCGTTGTTCATGTTTTGTTGCCTCCCTGATTGAAATAATATGTGGACCGTGCAATTTTTCTACCCACACCATAAACATCACACGATCGCCAAACATGGCTAGGCTTTGTAAGCGTTGCTCACCATAAGCTTCACGATCATCTTCTTTCGTGATCATCTGACTGTCAAAGATTGCGGAACAACTGGCAAAATCAATGCCATGCTTTTTAATGTTGATTTGCCGCTTTTTATCATCCCATGTTATCATATTTTAGTACCCTAGCAAATTAAACCACCAACTTGATATTTTTATCGTTCCCAACCTCCGATTGGGAATGCCTGCACGGGGCAAACTCGAAAAAAACTCATTTTGTGACGGTGGCAAGTTTTTTATCGTTCCTTTGCGGAGCAACGGAACGAGAACCAAGTCTAGCTTTTATATATAGGGTAACGTCTTTTTGTTGCCCACCAGCCCCGACAGGTGGGCAAAAAAAACACTTTGCCCACCCTACAAAACTTTTAGAAAATGACATAACGAGTAATGCGACGAACTCGGGTAAATTTGCTCCCATCAGTTTTTAAATTCAAACTATGGGCTTTTTGACTACGAAGATGGGGACCCCAATCAGGATTGGGTAAATCCGCGTCGCTGCCTAAATTGTAATGCCAGCAATTACTATAATGCTGGGTTATTTTTGCAAACACTTTGGCACAATTAGTATCAAAAGTATCACCATCATAATCATAACTTGCCCATCCAGAAGCAAATTGGCTAACAAATACCCCTTTGTCCCCCTCTAAAAACTTGGGATTAATCATTTTCATGGTTTTGGGATCAATGCCTTCAGCAGTGGCTTTCATCATGATAGCCACTTTGCCTTCTAAGTCTTCAACCACATCAATATAAGTGGCGGCACCTTTCTGATACAACGTCGGATTGTAATAGTTAAAACGTAAATCAGGGACACCTTTGACTTTAAAACGATCATGATAAGAAATTTGCCAAAATACGACTGTATTCGCCTCTCCTTGAGCTTCATTAGTAACAGAATTATAAACAATCATGCCTTTATAAAGCATATCCTGTTCCTTGATAATGCGCTGTTGGGCTTGATTGTCTTTTTCAAGCTTAGATATCCGCTTTTCATAGCTATCAAACCCCCGTTGAAAGCACTCAAGCACATCAAGCGGTGTTTGGCCTTTTTTTGGCGGAACACCGCTTTCTGACGCATAAGTCATATTGGTAGCCGCCGCTAATAAGAATAGGGCGGTTTTTAGTTTGGTACGTTTTTTCATTTAATGGCTCCTGAGTCTAACTACATGGATTGGTTATAATAAAGGATTGAATCTTACCACGAACTTATCCTTTATTACAAATAATCCTTGGCTTACTATTTGACATAGCATTTAAAATAAGTGGGCAAATTAGCACGATTATAAATATTGTTCCGTACTCCTATAAATTTCAGTTGTCTTTCTATCAAAGTCATCAAAGATAGGCGGGCTTGTTTGGCTGCTTTGGTTTTGTGTATCGGACGCTCTTCCTCCAAGAATAAAATTACAGTCGTTTTATTAATATTTTTGGAAAATAGATACTTGCAAAAAGGGGACCGTTCCGGAATAACCGTCATATTTGTCCCTCGTAGAACAATTGCTGCACTCTATCATCTTGTGCAAGGATTTCATCAAGCACAGTGATTGTGGGTACATATTCCAGCAATTCTCATGACTTCTATGCCTTTTTTTCCTTGTGCTAGACTCAAAAATTGAGCGGGAATCTTGCCCTTCGAGATTTCCACCAGTACCGACATTTCTTTCATTAAAAAAAAATTATGCGTTGTCAAAATGATCTGTATTTCAGATTTTTCAACCAGTTTTATCAGATATTGTGCTAACTGGCTCAATATTTTGGCGTTTAAATCCGCATCTGGTTCATCCCAAAATAATAAGTTTTGTTGTCTAAGAGTTCCGTTTGCGGCGAGATAAGCCAGCGTGGCGATTTTACGCAAGCCTTCAGCGACTAGAGAAATTTCAATCTCTTTTTTCCCAGTGGGTTTAAGATAGAATCGCCCATTTTTCAATCGTAGCTGTCCATTTATGATAGTTTCTAGTGGCTTAATAAAAACGGCGATATTTTTGGCTTTTTGTCCTTTCAGTAATAAACCGTTTAATGCTCGACATAGATCAGAATAGGTTTCATCAATGCTTAGTTCACGATCTTCATAAAGCTTTACAAAACCGGGGTAGAGCGATAGCACTTCTTTAGTTGGCAAAAAAATCGGTGGCGCGGGTGGAAAAACTTTATCCTTGAACGGTGTTTGGAGTATTTCTACTTTTTTTTGGCTGTTGGCAGTCAGGGTGAAGATACCAAGTATAACTGATTTTGATGGTGCCCTGCAAACCATTAACTGGCAGGCTGTCAATATTACCTTGAAAAACGATTAGATTGTCCCCAGAATTTTAATTTCTCTTTTAGGAAAACATATTATGTCTGATAAACCTGAAATTGAACGTATAGCTTTTGGTATCGTCGCGGATGAGGATAAAACGGCTTATATATTTGCTCATGCGGCTCCCTTTTTGGTTATTGACTCAAATAAAAAATCGCAAAGAAGTCATTTTTCGTGAATATCGTCCTAATCCGTCTGCTGAAATCTGCAAACAGAAATATCCCAAACCCAGTGTGATTGGAGATGATCCTTAGGATGAAGAAGTCGAAATTTATCGGAAAATGGCCGAAATGTTAAAAGATTGTCAAACTGTCAGGGGATATAACTTGGGTAATTATGTCTATAATAACCATAGATTCACTCATTGATGCTAGATATATAGCTGGTTATCGGGATTAAGTATATTTTGGAGTCCAAAGCGGCAGCGTAAGGACGTAGATTTCCAAAGCTAAAGCTTTGGACTCCAAAATATTTGAAAACGATTATCGTTGACTCCGCCTTATCAAAAAAAACCCTAAAATCATCATAACCAAAAATAAGCCAAACAGGATTGCCGGTTCAGGAACCGCTGCGCCAGTAAAATTCCCCGCATTCGGCGCTGTTCTTGATCGGCTTTGGTTTCCATAAGCCTGTTTATTCACTCCTTTTACCATGGGCAGTGGTATATCACGATTGGGCGTGTACGTGGGATTGGGATTATAATTTTTCTCCGAGACGGCTACAAAGGCAGTCCATTGTGTGACTAAAGAAAAATTTAACCCTAACTGCGTCACTTGCTGTTTTAAATTATTATCACGCGCCGAGCGAGTATTCAGTAAACGCATCTTTTCTTTAATGGCTGAACGTGCCCAAATCAACGCTATCGCTTCTCCTTGTTCACTTTGTTCTGGAAATAAAATTTCTAACGGCATAGTCGCAGCACGTCCATTGACATTTCCTTTTATTTTAATCACATGTCGTCCATATTTTGCATAACGTCCTTGAATGCGAATGCTTTGCCCTGCAAATAAATCAGGAATGGTTTGGGGCATCAATTGTGTCGGTTGTAAGTCTCCCCAGTCAACTGTAATATCTGTCAAAACGGGTGATTGCAAGCGTTGCGCGAGTTCTTTGGCGACCGTTTGCACATTTTCTGTTGGATCCATGTAGCGCGTAAATCCACGTCCGACATGCCCCATTTCTGATAACAAAAAGCGATTCAATCCGGTTCCAACCCCAAAGGCAAACAAGCGGGCTGAGCCAATTATTTCTTTAATCAAACGGAGTACTTCATACTCATTGCCAATATAGCCCACAAAAATATCTACATTTATAAAAAAAGTTAGAGAAATTTCTCTTGACTTAAAGGTTCAATTCGATTACGTGGCCCGCCACGTTGAATAGTGACGCTCTTGGCCACTTGTTCAAGTTGGGACTGTTTGTCAGTCATATATAAGAGTGAGTTCAACGTTGGGGGGCGGTGTGGATGCATGACATGATTGTTACCCTAAGCGCAAGCGAGGGGATAAAGGGTTGATACTCCCTAGTCCACAATGTTGAAATGTATACATTTTATGTTTACATGTAGATATTTGTCGATGAAATTGTTATCTTAGGACGATGCTGTTTTAACAATGCCGCACTTTTACCCTCTTGTTTAGCCTGCTCAAAAGTCTGCTGTACCGCGACGGTGGCTAAATCACCTTGAATGTCAACCTCAATATCCGTTTTCAAAGTCGGAAAAATTAAAGTGTCACCCTCAGGCGTGACGGCTTCAAGTCTGTCACCGAGCTTGTCAACGTCAATTTTGGCGTGCGCGATAGGGATGAGCATTAAAAAAATTAAAAATAGTAGTGATTTTTGTGGATTTAACATAGTTTTTCCTCTTCGTCCAAAATAAATTTTGGACTCCTAAAAAATGGGCAATTCCAATGCTCTTGCGACTGCAACATCCCATTCATCTCGTTCCACTTTTTGTGAATAAAAAGGCGCAATCCGTTGCACCATAGTCCAATTAATATTGCGATTTTGTAACCATTGCCAAACGGCTTCAGAAACATAAGGTGTCATCATACCATTATCATGCCCTGTTCCGCTGAAAAATCACCGATAAAAGCGGGGAGAGTCGGAGATTTGGCTATTCTTGCAACGTCTATTGGATAAACCGGCAAATTGACAATGACGATGGCAAATATAACAAAAATGAGAGAAATAAAACGTATTTGCCAATTTTGACTGAAATTGGCTTTGAACACTTTTACTGGTTTAGCTTTTGGCACCTTCATCGCCCACAAAACGATAGGTATTATACCCATTCCTAATGCTGTCAATCCAATCAAATCATGGTAAGGTGATGCCATCACATCAATCTCAGTTACATAAGCAATGGCTAACAAAACAATTCTGATGACATTGACAAAAAAAGCCGCAATTAGCGTTATCGCAATGCCAATGCTGGCATAAAACCAAGTTGGACGAGTAATGGCAGCCAAAGCACTAAAGAGAATAAACAATAAAAAGAGTCCCCTAGCACCAGAACAAGGTAAATCTACAAGAACATCTTTTCCTGCCAACAAAATTCTCACGCCTTCACATTGCACGGGTGACGTGCCAAAATTTAAAATCTGACAAGCACCAAGCGCAGAAATATGTTGTAAAGCATAACCCATGGTGTGTTGCATGATATGTTCAAAGGGCAAGGCAAAACCAAATAAAACAGCTAACCAAAAAGGAGAAACGGCACGCTGTCGATGTTGCAAACCGAATAACAATGCAAGCGCATATACATCGACAACTAAAGCGAATGCGCCAATAACATTAACTCCTAAGATTTGCCCAACTAAACGGACTTAGGCTGTTAAACTGAGTAAAATTAAGGCGATTTTAGTTTCATTTATCATGGGACATCCCGACGACTCGTCACACTCCACAAAAAGAGCCCCCCTACTAATAACACGACTAAAAATCCATTGGATTGGTAAGCTGGACTAATCCAAGTATTGATAAGCCAGATTAGAGGATGTAATGCTAATAATCCAACGCCTATTGCGAATAACCAACGGGGGTTGGATAACATAAGGAGTATTTTTTTATTCATGATGTTTAACTTATATTTCTCGTTCCCACGCTCTGCGTTTCTTTTCTCGTTCCCACGCGAGGCAAAGGAATGCCTGCTTGGACGCTCCGCGTCCTGCAAAAAATTCCTGATTTTAGGCTGGGGGATTATCCATAACATGTCCAAGATAAATCTTGGACTCCTACTTTAAAAATTTTGTACATTGATAAGACCCTTTCCCCAATCATGCATTGCCCATAGAACAGGCTCTAAAGTTTTACCGAGTTCAGTCAAGGAATATTCTGTCTTAGGTGGAACTTGGGCATAAACTTTCCTATTTACAATACGATCAGCTTCAAGTTCACGTAGCTGTGAAGTCAGCATGCGTTGTGTGATCGCTGGTATTAACCGACGCAATTCATTAAAGCGTTTTGTGCCATCAATCAGGTGGTGAATTATCAGGCATTTCCATTTCCCCCCAATGACACTCAGGGTGGCCTCCACCGGGCAATTATATTTTTTTTTTGCTACAAGTCGTTGTTTATCCATAGGTATATATTTTATACTAAGGCACCTTAATGTGCGTACTTACATATTACTCGTGTAGCCACTATATTGTTACCATGATGCAATAAGGCAAGCATTAGGCTAATCTTCAATTTTATGATGAATGGTGAAAAAAATGGCTAACATTAGTGAACACATAAATATGTATTTTGCAGACCGACTGACCCCTGAAAATGCTGCACTACTCCTGATTGACCACCAGACGGGGCTATCACTGGGTGTGGAAACCCTGAATCCGGAGACATTCAGGAATAACGTTGTTGCGATTGCAAAGGTGGGCAAACTTTTCAAGTTGCCAATCATTTTGACCACAAGCGCTGATTCCGGTCCAAATGGTCCTTTAATGCCTGATATTACGAAGGTGTTTCCTGATGTCGAAATCATTCGCAGGAAGGGTGAGATCAATGCATGGGATGATCCCCAATTCAAAAAAGCGGTAGAAGCCACAGGCAGAAAAAAGCTGATCATCGCTGGCATTTCAACAGATGTTTGTCTTCTTTTCCCTGTGTTGTCAGCGATATCAGAAGGGTATGATGTCTATGCGGTATTCGATTCATCAGGTACTTGGAATGAGATCGCTCAGCAGACAACGATGATGAGACTTTCGCAGGCAGGCTGCAAAACGACTAATTGGGTGTCAGTCGCAGCTGAATTGCAAAATGACTGGCGCAATCCGACCGGTCAGGCTCTGGCGGCTCTATTCAATGATCACCTGACATTTTATGGGCACCTCATCAGTAATCTTGCAACACCTAGAAAGGCATAATCGATGAAAAAAAACAGACTTCGTGTAGTACATATAGACGATCTCCCGCTGGGCGGCTTCGCCGGTATTGTTGAAAAACAGATGGTGTTAAGCTCGCAACTCATGCCGGGCGCACTTGACAGAAAAGATATCAGTCATGGGTTCGGTGATTTTGTCTATCTTTCAACCGGCTATTTCAAACCAAATGATGGAGCACCACTCCATCCCCACGAAAACGTGGATATTGTTACTGTTGTATTGAGCGGAAATCTTGCCCATGCCGGCACACTCGGTGATGGTAGTGTGATCCATGCCCCTGCGGTACAGGTACAACGTGCGGGAACTGGTATGCGGCACTCGGAAATTAATCCTGATGACAGCAAGGCTGATTTTGTGCAAATTTGGTTTATACCGCCAGAACAGGGGCTGGCACCCGACTATCAGAATATCAGTCTTGAAGGCGGGAGGTTAACAACTGTACTAGGCGGTGATTGTGCTGAGTGTTTTGATAACAAGATGACGTGCAAAGTAGGTAATATTCCGGCAAATAACTCATTGGAATGTAATCAGCAATTTATTGCACTAATTACTGAAGGAAACGCCACTGCCAATGGCTTCAGCGTATCTAAGGGAGATTTGCTCGAAGGTGATTCATTACACATTGAAGCAATATCAAAACTAGGGATGGTGTTGATTCATTAACCGTGGTTATCGGACTTGCTCCAATAGTCCAAAGCTGAAGCTTTGGACTCCAAGAACGCTTTTTCTCGTTCCCACGCGAGGCAAAGGAATGCCTGCTTGGACGCTCCGCGTCCTGCAAAAATTCCTGATTTTAGGGTGGGGGATTATCCATAACATGTCCAAGATAAATCTTGGACTCCTACTTTAAAAATTTAGGGACAAATCTAATTAATATAAGCCATGTTTTGACTTATCCCTGCTTATAATGTAAAATTGATTTCGACAATTAATGAATACTAGACTAACTTATGAAAGACAATGAAGAAAAAACATCGTGGCATCACTTGCTCGCCAAATTATTAGAGGAATTGCTATCGCCTGTAGGTATTTCAGTCCATCCCCAACTGCCGATTATGAGTGAACCACCAGAGGCAGATATATTGCTCCTGCGGAGCGATTCTGACACATGGACACCTGAACAATTTTCCCGTTTGCCTGATGGAATCCGAGATAGCCAAGCCAGTCATATTCTTTTGGAATTTAAATATACTGAATCGGTTAACAAGGCAGCCATTCGACAAACCTTGGGATACGATACGTTTTATAAACGGGTTAAACGGTTGAGCGATAAAGAAGTACAAAGCTTTTTGCTCAGTGCGAAAAAACCGCAGTCCCAGAATTTGGCAGAAGTGGGTTACGAAAAAAGCACCAAGCACAAAGGAGTGTATCATAATCGTGATAATTGGTTATTAGAAAAAATACCATTAATCTCATTAAATGAGTTATCAGATGAGCCTCACAATGCGTGGGTTAAATGTTTTGCTAGCCACAAAAAAGAAAAAGAAAAAGCCTTTAAAATATTAGGTGACTCTGGTTTGAAGTTGATGCCGCTCCAGTTAAAATGGTTTTTGGCTGGGTTGTGGGAAGTTTAGCTTGGAGGAAAATGAAATGTCACTTGAATTGACACCAAAACAGATTACCGAAATGGGTAAAATGTGGGGAGATGTCTATCTCTCAGGATTGGGGGTAGATGAACGATTGGCGGGTTTGCCACCCAAAGAGGTTATGAGCCACTTTAAGCCGCAAGATGTTTTGCCTTATTTTAAGGCGCAAGATGTTTTGCCTTACTTTAAGCCGCAATTGGCAAAATTATCCCTTGATGAAATTAAGGCACTTGAAAAATACCTTAGTCAATTGAAGCAAAAAGCAAAAGGCTAATCACAAGCGAAATAGGTTTCATCGTGGAAGGAGTGTACGCCTTGCACTCCTTCAGGCAATGCAGGCTCCCCACAAAGCAGAGAGCAACCAGCACGATGTTTTCACCCTATTTTTGGGCCAAAGATAGAAAACCTATTATTTAACCACTCATGGATAGCCAACTTGAACAATTAGAAATGACGATTCGCCAACGCGCTCAAGCTCTCGCAGATAAGCATTTGCAAGCGGCTCAACAAGAACGCGACAAAATTTTGGCAGAATCTGATAAACGCCTACAACAGCGCGAAGAGCGCGAAATAGAAATCGCTAAAGCGGCTGCTGAACAAGAATATCGTCGCCGTGTGCAAGCCAGCGAAATAAAAATGCAGGCGCATTTGGATCAATTGCGTTGGGCATTAGTCCAGTCGCTCGTCACCGATTTACATGAACAGTTAAAACAATTAAGCCAGCAGGATAATGCTTATATTAATTTATTAAAACAATATCTCAAAAATGCCGCTCAATTGTTCGATGAAATCGATTTGGTCGTTGAAGTCAATGCAGATGATTATGAACGATTCCAATGGGAACAAATTCTTAAAGACAGTGTCCCAGATAAACGCTGTACGCTGTCAGCGAGCCGTGATAATTTCACAGGAGGGCTATTAGTACGCAACCAGGCGGATCGTATTCGCGTCAATAACACCTTTGAAGGACTGCTCACTCGTCTGGAAAACGAACTTTATCAAATCATTACAGCACAATTGTTTGCCTCTGCAATGCCAACAAGGAATCTATAAATGACTGAAATAAATGGAGAAGTAATTGCTATCAATGGCCCCATTGTCACGGTGCAACTCCCTGGCGTTCGCAACGGTGAACAAGTGCGAGTCGGGCAATTGGCTTTGATGGGCGAAGTGATCCGCTTAGATGGTGAAAAAGCGACTGTGCAAGTGTATGAATCCACAGAATCCCTGCGCCCCGGTGACTTTGCTCATGCCTTGGGGCATCCACTGTCAGTCGAATTAGGACCAGGGCTGATGGGGAAAATTTTCGATGGTGTCCAGCGTCCATTAGATAAAATTTTTGCAGAGAGTGGCGATTATATTGCTCGCGGCTTAAACATTGACCCTTTAGCGCGTGACACTCTCTGGGATTTTATCCCCAATAATCACTTATCGCTAAACACACAAGTAGCCCCCGGCACTTTTCTCGGTCAAGTACAAGAAACGCCGTCTATTAAACACCCCATTTTAGTACCCTCTAACTGTCAAGGAGAATTGGTAGAGCTTGCCCATGCTGGCAAGTACAGTATTGAACAAATTGTTGCCAAGGTTAAACAAGATAAGGGAGAGATTGTACCGATACGCCTATTTCACCGTTGGCCTGTGCGTACTCCACGCCCCTATCAAAACCGTGATCATGCTGTTTTGCCCTTACTCACAGGACAACGCATATTAGATACCTTTTTTCCCTTACTCAAAGGCGGCAAAGGAGCGGTGCCGGGACCCTTTGGTGCCGGTAAAACGATGCTACAACAGCAAATTGCTCGTTGGGCGAATGCTGATATTGTGATATATGTGGGTTGCGGAGAACGGGGCAATGAATTAGTTGATATTTTGGAAAGTTTTCCAGAATTGACCGATCCGCATACGGGACGCTCGTTGATGGAACGTACTCTGCTCATTGCTAACACATCTAATATGCCGGTGGTGGCGCGAGAAGCCTCTATTTATGTCGGCGTGACCATTGCCGAATATTATCGAGACTTAGGCTATGATGTGGTGATGGTTGCTGACTCTACCAGTCGTTGGGCAGAAGCTTTGCGCGAAGTGGGCGGACGTTTAGGCCAAATGCCGGTCGAAGAAGGCTACCCGGCTTATCTCGCTTCACGGCTCGCCGCCTTTTATGAGCGAGCGGGGCGTGTTACCACATTAGGTGGCAAAAAGGCATCCGTCACGCTGATTGGTGCGGTTTCTCCCCCTGGTGGCGATTTTTCAGAGCCGGTGACGAGTCACACTAAAGAAATCGTGCAAACTTTCTGGGCATTATCCAAGGAACTGGCTGATGCTCGCCATTATCCGTCAATAGATTGGAATGATAGCTTTTCCGATTATGTGAACACGGCTCAACAATGGTGGGCTGAAAACATTGATAGCCATTGGCAGGCATACCGTCATGAGGCGCTCAATTTATTGGCTCAGGCTGACGAATTAGCACGAATTGTCAATCTGGTTGGTCCTGAAGCCTTATCCTCCGCCCAACGTTGGGTATTAGAAGGTGCAACGCTGATTCGAGAAGGCGTTTTGCAACAAAGTGCGGTGGATGAAGTGGATAGTTTTTGTTCGCCCGAAAAGCAAATGTTGTTATTGAGTTTAATGTTACAAATCTATCATCAAGGAGTGACATTAATTGAGGCGAGTGTGCCAGTGGAACAATTGTCTGATTTAGCAATACTGGCGCGGGCAAGGCGTATCAAATCGGAGTTGAGTAGCCAAGAAATTGACAAATTGCGCGATTTTGAGCAAGAAATTCGGGCTGCGTTTGATAAAATTAGGGTGTAATGGACATCCAAGATAAATCTTGGACTCCATTAAACTGTTGTTGGAGTCCAAAGCTTTAGCTTTGGACTGCCATTTGAAATATGCTATTTTGACACAAAATATAAGAGTTCAAATAAATAGTCTATTTATGATAACTGATAACTGATAACGAATGAATGATTTTGTAGTTATAGACACTGAAGGCAAAGAGTTAAGCGAAATTGCCATACTCAATAGCCAAGGCAAACTCATCTATGAAGCCTTTGTCAAAGATGAACTCAATAACGAAGGGCGGAAAATCAATGCTAAAAGTCTCAAAGAAATCGTTGAAAATTTTTTAACGCTGGTTGAGTCAAAATTAATTATTTGCCATTATGCCGCTCACGACATTGAAGTCTTAAAAAACAGTTTTCAAAAAGTCAACTTAAAATGGCCCAATTTGAAATTTGCTTGTAGCTTTGAACTGGCAAAAGAACATTTTCCGGGCTTAAAAAGTTATTCCTTAGACTATTTGAGTAAACATTTAAATTTAAGCGTTAATAATCAATATTTTAATTCAAATCGCGCACATACTGCTCAATATGACGCGCAATTTACTTATCAACTTTATTTAAAAACACTTATGACAGATAAACCCAATCCATTTGGCACGAGTCGGGTTGATACGCCTTTTCAAAATCATGCAGATTTAAAAGAAATTTCTCAAAATGAATTTGAAACTCTCAAGTCTATTCTCACCGATATTAAGCATGATCCCAATTTTCAAAGTAAAGGGGCTGTTGTCATAGGGGAAGCTGGCAGCGGTAAAACCCATTTGATGATGAGATTGGCAAAAGAGCTTCTCAAGAATAATCGTCTGCTATTTATCAGACAACCGAATAATCCCAACGCCGTTTTATTCCATATTTATAGTCGGATTTTAGAATCCTTTGTGGAAATGATCCCCAATACTGATTATTCTCAATTGGAATATCTGCTCGCCCATAGTTTCTCTCAAATTATCATTGAAATTCTGAATAAAAAAGATAATTTGACCAAAAATAGGGAAAATATTTTAAAAACCCTTTCAAGCGATCCGCTTAATATTTATAAAGTATTAGGCAAAAATACTGAAAATAAGCGAAAAAGTTGGCTGTTAATTGAAAAATTAACCCTTGATTGGTGGGCTAACAAGTATGGCTTTGGGGGCTATTCCGCTTCAATTATCAAAGGGCTCATCAAATTTTGTAGTTATTCCGATCCTCATAAAAGAGACTTGGTCAGAAAGTGGTTATCGGGCAACCAGTTAGAAGCCAGTGAATTATCTAATATTAAGTTAGATAACTGGAGTGAAGAGATAAGTCAAGAAGAATTTTCTCTGGAAGCCATTGCAGTCTTTGCTAAACTTTCCCTTGCCGATGAGCCACTCATTATCATCTTTGATCAATTAGAAGGACTCAAATATCACGAACAATTACTTTTTCGTTTTGGTGAGGCTGTAAAAGAAATTTTTACGCATGTGCCCAATAGTTTAATTATTACCAATTTATTTCCTGATAGATGGGCACACCTGAAAACATTCCTTAATAATGCTATTGTGGATAGAATGTCCCAATATGAGCTGAGATTAAATATACCCACTCAGGATAAGTTGAAATGCTTATTGGCGTTAAAAGCTCAGGCGTATGATCTAGAAATAGATCAGCTCTTTAAGCCACAAGATTTAGAAGTGATTTTAAACCAAAACTCAATTAGAAGGGTTTTTAATTGGGCTTCACATTACTATCGGCATCAAGTGGACGGCATTCCTTTGCCCCACAAAACGAGAAGTTTTGAAGAGGAAGTGAGAGAAGAATTTCAAACGCTCAAAGATGAGATTGCGTGGTTAAAACAACATATAAAGGCACCGGTACAACAAAATAAGGCGATTGAAGTTCGTCTGATAACACCGACTAATGATGAACAACAGGTGAGAGATTACCTTAATCAGCAAAAAGCATTACTGGAACAGGAATATCAGAAAAATGTGATTATCAGTGATTTTGATGATATTGGCAAAGTAATAACAACAGCGGAGGCTTTTAAAACTTTTAAAGCGTTTGAAACAGACTGCTTGAGACTTGGAAAAAGAAAAGTCCCCGAACATTTGTTAATCAAAACTCAATTGCACTCTTTTGTCATTGCTTTTTTGCAGGTGAGCGGCTCAAACTTTACTTCTCGACTAAAAAACTTTAATCAATTAGTTGTCAATCACAAAGATGTACGGTTTGGGCTGTTTAGAGATGTTAGAGAAACCACAGTCAGTGGCAAAGTGGGAAAAGAGGAAATAGAGAAACTGAATAACGCTTCCAATGGTAGCTTTATCTATATGGAGAAAGAAGATAGGCTCAGCTTTGAACTCATTTACAAATTGATTGTCGATATTCAAAACCAAGATTTTGAAATAGATTTGCAAAAAGCTTTGACAAGCTTGGAAAATGTTATGAGTGACTTTTGGCTCATCAAGCTTTTTAAAGGGGCATAGTCGCTAAAGCTCCTACTAGGAGCCGGCACAATATGGTGCGTAGGACGCACCCTACGTTTACTAAATTTATGATAGCATAAGGCTGCTTAGGCATTTTTAATGCGATTTGAAAATTGGCTTAATTGTGGTGTGACATCTAATTAATTCTGTTTTGATTTATCCTGCTAATATTTAATCTCTGTCGTTTGTATTATTTTGATGGTTCGCATTTATTTGGATTTCATTTGATCCACAAGCAGGTTCTGAACAATCAAATATCAGAAAAATGTGATCATCAGTGATTTTGATGAGATTGGCAAAGTAATAACAACAGCGGAGGCTTTTAAAACTTTTAAACAGCAAGCGTAGGGTCAATGCCATTAAGTTAAGACTATGTCGGGTGGATAAATAGAGGGCTCCTCCCCCTGAATTTATATATTAATCATGTGGATACGCGCAGCGATATCCACCCTACATGTATGGATTTTCCTTAACTTAATGGCATTGAAGCGTAGGGTGCGTCCCACGCACCAATTTACTTCGTTTCCTCCTACCTAATCAGCGGTGCGTAGGACGCACCCTACGCTTGCTAATCAGCGGTGCGTAGGACGCACCCTACGCTTGCTAATCAGCGGTGCGTAGGACGCACCCTACGCTTGCTACCTAATGCCTTAAAAACATTTCAAGCTATTGAGAATAAAAAAATTTGTCCTAAAATATCCTATATATCACTCAAGAATCAAGAATTTAGGAAAAATAGACTCAAGGAACATTTAGAAAACTCGCCTTATCAAATCGTGCATTTTGCCACGCATGGCAAATTTGAGCGCGAAGCCACTTCAAGCTTTTTGCTCACTTATGAGGAGAGATTAAATTTAAATGAATTGGAACGCCTTATTAGCATCAGTCGCTTTCGTGATAAGCCCGTGGAATTGTTAACTCTAAGTGCCTGTCAAACGGCGGTGGGTGACGAGTAGCCATCAAGGCGGGTGCCAGAAGTGCGTTGGCAAGCCTGTGGCTAGTGGATGAAGAATCGACGGCTCAGTTAATGAATGCTTTTTATAGGGAGTTTTGTAACAAACCTTATTTATCCAAAGCTCAGGCACTTGCTCAAGCACAAAAGAGGCTACTTTTTGATCGGAGATATAGACATCCTTTTTATTGGGCACCATTTTTATTGATTGGGAATTGGTTTTAGGATCGGAGTCCAAAATTTATTTTGGACGAACGTTCAAAAATAAGGTAGTTTTTTTTATACCTATATAAAATTGTTATAAAAAACATAATTCATATATATATTAAATATTTATATAAAATGCGTACCGTCATAAAAAAATATTTGTTGCAAATTATTTTAATTTATATTATTTTTTTATGTCAGTGAGAGTTATGCTCGCGAAACAAAAAGTTTTCTTTAAATTGAACCTAAGGATAAGATAAATATGGCTTTTCCCCTCATACCCCTACTGGTTGGTGCCGGTGCCGGCGCAGGCGTGACTTATCTTGCCATAAAAAAAACTGCCAGAGAAAAGATTAGTCAAAGTGCCACTCAAGTGACTGATATTGTAAAAAAAGGTCTGAAAGCGACTCAGGCAAAGCTATCTGGTGAAAAAGATACTGAGACGGTTTTGGAACCAACCACGCCAATTGTAGAACAAAAATCGTAAGCTCTATGCAGGACGGGGTTTGCAACCCCGTCCGGCACAAAATCAAGAAATCCGTAAGCAAGCGTAGGCTGCATCCCACGCACCTCAAAACCCAATGCCAGAAATTCGACTGGCGGGCAACCATAAAGGATTGGCTCAAGGAGCAAATTTTGCCCACCATTCTCAAGCCCCGTTTTTATTAGCTTCTGTCATTTTACCTTCAATTCTCAAAGCGTAGGGGCAATCCTTTATGAATGCCCAGCCAAGATAAATCTTGGACTCCTAATTACCCTTACAAAATGCTGTTTTGGGAATGGAGCTGAGCGGATTTCTTTTATTAAGCTAGTACTCTGTCAATTTGTTTTTTTGGAGTACAAAGCGGCAGCGTAGTACTGTCTGACAAAGCTAAAGCTTTGTACTCCAACCCAAAAAAAACAAATTGACAGAGTACTAGAAATCAGATTTTTTCAAAAAGCTTGTCCCTAAGAATTGAGGGATCGGATTTCTTTCGTTGTTGAACATTGGCGTGTGTTGTGTGTACTCATCTTTACGTCAGTACAACTAATGTGCAACAACGAATAAAAACGGGCAACCATAAAGGATTGCCCCTACGCCGAATGGCTTTTTATTCTCTCTGCCACTCGCCCAAACTAAAGTAGGGGATTTGGACTCTAAAAAATAGCCATCAAATCAAAAATGCTGCGTAGGGGCAATCCTTTATGGTTGCCCGTTTTTATTGACTTGTGCTATTTTACCCCTCATTTTCAAATAGCCCTTAAAACGCTCAATGAAGTCCATTAATTTAAGCTACCAGACATTAGTACAACAAAGTCTAGTACAACGGATTTACGGAAAGAACGGATAAACATAATACTATCATCCATACCAAACCTTGAGCCAATCCCCTTATTCCGTCAATCCCTGTACTGAGGTTTTGGCTTTGGGCTAGAAATCAGATTTTTTCAAAAAATCGGATTTCTTAATCTCGCGCCTACCGTTTCACGACACAATTCTCATTTTCCGATAAAAAGTTCGTTCACTCATCCCAAGCTTTTTAGCCAAAGTTTTATTATCACCCTCAAAATGTTGCACCACCCATTCTAAATATTGTCGTTCCACTTCACGCAACGGCATCACAACCGGTGAAACCGGCATATTATCCGCTTTTTCTACCATCTCCCGACACTCTTCAGGTAAATGTTCTGGCAAAATAAAGTCACCATCGCTTAATAAAGTGGCGCGTTCTAAAATATTCCGTAATTCTCGGATATTCCCCGGAAATTCATAGCTTTGTAAACTTTGCAAAGCTTGGGGGTGTATAGATAAATTGCGCTTAGGAGCAATTCGTTGCAATTGACTCTCAATGAGTAAGCTTAAATCGTCGCGCCGCTCTCGTAAGGCTGGTAACAAAATAGGAAATGTACTAATGCGATAATATAAATCTTGGCGAAATTCTCCCCGACTGACCATTTGTTTGATATGACGATGTGTAGCACAAATTACTCTAAAATCAGCTTGTTGCGGTTCAACGCTACCAACACGGCGATAAATGCCCGTTTCCAGTAAGCGTAATAATTTAACTTGTAAATTTAATGGAATGTCTCCGACTTCATCAAGAAACAGTGTACCACCTCGCGCTGCTTCAACTAAGCCTTGTTTGCGAGTATAGGCACCCGTAAACGCGCCTTTTTCATGCCCAAACATTTCACTTTCAAACAAATTCTCTGATAAACCAGAACAATCAACCGGTATAAAATGCCCTTGTGTTCGGTTGCTAGCACTATGTATTGCTTGCGCTACTAATTCTTTTCCCGTCCCAGATTCACCGAGTAGTAAGACGCTGGTTTCACTGGGCGCCACGCGGGAAATCTGCGCCAACATACGGTTAAAGGCTTTACTGCGCCCCACCAAGTTTTGACTCTGCGTTTGTGTACTCGTCACTTTGGTAGAGCGCATGATTTCGAGCAAGTAAACTATTTCGCCTTTGTCATTGTATATCGGCAATGTTTGTATATTGACGTGAGTTTCACCGTGCGGTGTGTGGTGCAAGTGTAGCACTTGCTGCGATTGTCCTGTTTCTAAGGTGGCTTTTAACGGGCAACTTTCTCCCGCTTGATCACATGGAACCTTGTAGTGATGGGAGGCATCATAGCAAAAACGATGCTTAAGTAAGTATTCTTCGCCATAGTGCTGCTGATAGGCGGTATTGGCTGCTAAAATGTGGCAATCCCGACTGAGTAAGATAGCAGGCTCAGGAAAACCTTGTAGTAGGGTTTTGATTTCCGCAGAAATCGTTGGCAAACGATGCATTGTTCAGTTATCAGTTTATGTTGGTAGGAGTCCAAGATTTATCTTGGATGTCATTTTTGACAGTCATAAATCCAGACAGTATGACATCATTGTCTGGCCACCGAGTACTCTGTTCAAGTCTTAATTAAAAAATCACTTTAAAAATAATAAGTTAATTTTTATTGTGCGTTGGCACATATATTGCAAATATACAGATTCTGTTTGTTTGTCAGAGATGAGGTTTTTAAGATTGAAATTAGCAATCAAATTGCCATTTTGGCGCAGCCCCTTGGTGCGTGAACTTGCCTTAGTTTTACTCATGAAGCTGGTTATTATTTACTTTTTAAAAGTAACGTTTTTTAACGAGCCAGTAGCCGTTTCATGGGTAGCACCAGACATCGATCAGGTTTTATACTTAACTAAGCCATAAACTAAACTGTCATTTCGACCAACAGGAGAAATCTATGACCGCCCGGAAGATTTCTCCCGTTGGTCGAAATGACAAAAGCGCGAATAGAGGAAAATTAATATGCTATCTGAAAGCGTGGTTGAGCTATCACGTTTACAATTTGCCATTACGGCAATGTATCACTTTTTATTTGTACCCCTGACATTGGGACTGTCATTTCTCATGGCCATCATGGAATCTGTTTATGTCATGACAAATAAGCAGATTTACAAAGATATGACGCTGTTTTGGGGTAAATTGTTTGCCATTAATTTTGCCCTGGGTGTCACGACTGGACTAACGATGGAATTCCAATTTGGTACCAATTGGGCTTATTACTCACATTATGTCGGAGACATCTTTGGCGCACCCTTAGCCATTGAAGGGATGATGGCGTTTTTTCTCGAATCCACCTTTATTGGCTTGTTTTTCTTTGGCTGGGATAAGTTGAGCAAACGTCAACATTTAATGGTGACATGGTTAGTCGCATTTGGCTCCAATTTGTCTGCTTTATGGATTTTGATTGCCAATGGTTGGATGCAAAATCCGGTCGGTGCTGAGTTTAATTACGAAACCATGCGTATGGAATTGGTGAGCTTTGCTGATGTGATTTTTAATCCCGTCGCCCAAGTCAAATTTGTACATACAGTCGCTGCCGGTTATGTCACCGGATCAATGTTTGTATTAGGCATCAGTAGCTATTATCTACTTAAAAAACGCGATCTGGCTTTTGCAACCCGCTCATTTGCGGTAGCGGCTGCGTTTGGCTTGGCTTCGGTATTGTCAGTGATTGTGTTAGGCGATGAAAGCGGTTATGCCGCCGGTGAAGTGCAAAAGATAAAATTGGCAGCCATTGAAGCAGAATGGGAAACTGAGGAAGCACCCGCTGCTTTTACCGTCTTTGGTCTTCCTAATCAAGAAACACAACATACTGATTATGCTATAAAAATACCTTACATCATGGGCATTATCGCCACCCGTTCTTTTGATGAAGAAGTCAAAGGCATTAAGGAGTGGATTGAAGAAAATGAGGGGCGTATTCGTCGTGGCATGATCGCCTATGACTTGTTTAAACAACTCCGTCAACAACTCAAGGAAGGTGAAATCAATGAAGAGACGAAAGCGGAATTTGAAAAATATAAGGATGACTTAGGTTATGGTTTGCTGCTGAAAAAATATACCTCGAATGTGGTTGATGCCACTGAAGAGCAAATTGTCCGCGCCGCTCACGATACGATTCCACAAGTTGCGCCGATCTTTTGGTCATTTCGTATTATGGTGGCTTGTGGCGTTCTGATGCTGTTTATTTTTGTGATGGCGTTTTATTTTACGGCAAAACGTAATGTTATAGAGCAACGTTGGCTATTATGGTTAACCTTGTTTTCCATACCTTTACCTTGGATTGCTTGTGAAATGGGCTGGATTGTGGCCGAAATGGGGCGGCAACCTTGGTCGATTGCTGAAGTGTTGCCTACTTATTTAAGTGTTTCAACCCGCAGCGTCGGTGATTTGTATTTTAGTTTGGCCGGATTTATTGGTTTTTACACCCTATTGCTGGTTGTGGAACTTTATTTGATGTTCAAATATGCGCGACTTGGTCCAAGTAGTTTGCATACTGGACGCTATCATTTTGAGGTAGGAGACAAGTAGAATGTCGATTGATTACGAAACCTTAAAACTGATTTGGTGGATATTTGTTGGCGTATTGCTAATAGGTTTTGCGCTGACAGATGGTTTTGATATGGGCATCGGCGCATTATTGCCATTTTTGGGAAAAAATGATGAAGAACGCCGCGTGATTATCAATTCTATCGGACCAACTTGGGAAGGTAATCAAGTTTGGTTTGTTACCGCTGCCGGTGCCATTTTTGCAGCATGGCCTATCGTTTATGCGGTTGCTTTTTCAAGTTTTTATATTGCCTTATTATTAACATTATTTGCCCTATTTTTCCGCCCGGTTGGATTTGATTATCGCAGCAAAGTCGCCTCACCACGTTGGCGGGCAACTTGGGATTGGGGCTTATTTATTGGCGGCGTGGTACCGGCGGTGATATTTGGCGTAGCGTTTGGTAATTTGCTGCAAGGAGTGCCTTTCCATTTTGATGATGAATTACGGGCTTATTACACGGGCAGTTTTTGGGGCTTGCTCAATCCCTTTGCCCTATTAGCGGGAGTCATAAGTTTATCCATGTTAGTCATGCACGGAGCCGTTTATTTACAATTACGAACAGAAGACGTGATTTATGCGCGTAGTCAAAAAGCCGTGAAAGTGTTTGGAGCATTACTGATAGTCACATTTGCCTTAGCGGGCGTCTGGGTAGCGTATGGCATTGACGGTTTTAAAGTAGTATCCATGCCCCCTCTTGATGCCTTACCCAACCCCTTAGCAAAAACGGTCGAAATAGTACCCGGAGCGTGGATGAATCATTACGAGGTTTATCCTTGGACTATGCTGATACCGGGACTGGTATTTGTGGGGGCTTTTATGACGATTTTATTGTCGCACTTTAAGGCACCCGGGCTGGCTTTTATCACCAGCAGTGCAGCCTTAGTCGGCGTCATTTTGACGGCAGGCGCGTCGATGTTTCCCTTCATTATGCCATCGAGCAGTCAACCTGACAGTAGCTTAATCGTCTGGGATGCGAGTTCAAGTCATCTGACTTTAACCATTATGTTTTGGGCAACGGTCATCTTTTTGCCCTTAATTGTTTTATACACCAGTTGGGTTTATCGAGTATTGCGCGGCAAAATCACGGTGCAACATATTCGTACACATGAACATTCTGCGTATTAGGAGAGCTTATGTGGTATTTTGCTTGGATTTTAGGTTTATTGTTAGCCTGTTCGCTGGGCATTATCAACCTGTTGTGGTTGGAAGCGCATCATTGTTTAGGGGATGAGCTGGAATCAGATAGTAAACTAAAATAACTGAATTGAAACGCGATTTAAAAAATCCTATTTCTTTAAGAAATAGGATTTTTAGGTTGCTACTCATAAAATGATATTCAATGAGCTAGCAACCGATGCAAGGAAAACCTAATGAAAAAAATTGTATTAACGGCAAACGATAAACTCGGTTTGGACGGCACTATGGCCATGCACTTCGGGCACTGTCCGTACTATGTGGTAGCCCATGTCCATGAAGATAATCGCGTGGAAAAAGCGGAGGTGCTGGATAATCCCTATCTGAATGGACATCAACCAGGGCAAATCCCACAGTTCATCAAATCCCTTGGCGCAGACGTGATGATTGCAGGTGGCATGGGAGCCAAGGCCATCGAGTGGTTTGAACGGCTTGGTATTGAGGCCATCACCGGGGCGCAGGAAGGCGTGGGTGCAACCCTTGATGCCTATCTCGCAGGTAGCATGACGGGTGCTGCCGGCTGTCATCACGAACATTTCAAGCCAACGAGCAGAATAGGAGAACAATGATGAAGATTGTAGTCACATCCACAGGCGAGGGCATGGATGCCGCAGTAGATCCTCATTTCGGACGAGGCTCGTATTTCGCCATCGTAGATCTCGAATCAGGTGACTTGGAAGCGATAGCTAATCCGTACCAAGATGCCAGCGGTGGAGCGGGAACTCAGGCGGCACAGTTTATAATCGACAAGGGCGTTGGTGCCTTGCTGACTGGGCATTGTGGACCCAAGGCATCCGAAGTTTTGGAGGAGACCGATATCCAGATCGTATCGGGGGTCAACAAAGGCACTGTTAGGGAGGCTGTGAATGCCTTCAGAGAGAGTCGTCCACAGACCGCGCAACCGGCAACGGATGCCGAGGGAACACCCGGTCTGGGTTCATTCGGAGGGGCCGGACGAGGGGGGCGCGGACCTGGCGGCGGCAGGGGTCGCGGACCTGGCGGTGGTGGTAAGGGAGCTGGCGGCGGCAGGGGTCGCGGACCTGGCGGCAGGGAGGTAGGAGGTGATCCTAGCGGTAGCAAGCGGTAAGGGCGGAACCGGCAAGACCATGCTGGCTACCAGTCTCGCTCTCTCGATCACTGATGCCCAATACATCGACTGTGATGTAGAAGAGCCCAACGGTGACCTCTTTCTACATGCCGATATTCAGGCACGCCGGCCAGTAGGGATTCCAGTACCTCGCATCAACCAAGACCGATGCACCTTGTGCGGTCGGTGCAGCGAAGCCTGTGAGTTCAATG
The DNA here is from genome assembly GCA_000785145.2 of Candidatus Thiomargarita nelsonii. Taxonomy (GTDB): domain Bacteria; phylum Pseudomonadota; class Gammaproteobacteria; order Beggiatoales; family Beggiatoaceae; genus Thiomargarita; species Thiomargarita nelsonii_B. The sequence goes on along the minus strand of JSZA02000030.1, from coordinate 17,502 downwards.
CCCTAGCACAGTCCAAAACACGGGTTCTCGTGTTCGCGGATATGTGCCACGGCTGCGGAGTCTGTAGCTACGTCTGCCCCGAAGAGGGGGCCATCACAGAGACGGAACGGCGCATCGGCGAAGTCGAGACGGGCGTAGTTCAGGGCAGGGACGCGCACGATGTCCTCTTTGCCCAAGGGCGGCTGGACGTGGGGGAACTGATGGCAACTCCCTTGATCAAGGCGGTCAGAAAAACCTCCGATCCCGCACGAACGGTCATCCTTGATGCCCCGCCCGGCACCTCATGCCCGTTGGTGGAGACCGTGCGCGGGGTCGATTACTGTCTCCTAGTGACGGAGCCCACCCCCTTTGGACTCAACGACTTGGCACTGGCGGTGGGGGTGATGCGTCTGCTGTCCCTGCCCTTGGGGGTGATCATCAACCGTAGCGATAGTGGCGACCGCCAAGTGAAGGATTACTGCGACCGGGAGGACATTCCCGTGTTGATGGAGATACCGTTTCGCCGCGACCTAGCTGAAGCCTATTCAAAAGGCATACCCTTCGTCCAAGTGGATGAACGCTACCAGGCCCTGTTTCAGCACATGGTTGCCAAAATCCGCCAGGAGTTAGAGCCATGAAAGAATTGACCATCATCAGTGGCAAGGGCGGCACGGGTAAGACCACTGTGTGTGCGGCCTTTGCATCCCTAGCCAGAGGGAAAGTACTCGCCGACTGCGACGTGGACGCTGCGGACCTCCATCTAATCTTGAAACCCACGGTGCGTCACCGAGAAAACTTCATCGGTGGCAGCTCCTTTCGGATCGACGGGGACTTGTGTTCCGAATGCGGAGACTGTCAAGCCGCGTGTCGCTTCGACGCCATCGACGACGGCTATGTCATCGACCCCTTGGCCTGTGAAAACTGCGGCCTGTGTGCCTTAGTTTGCAACGATAAGGCTATTACTATGGAGGACTCTGTTAATGGTGAGTGGTTCATCTCCGAGACACCGTTCGGCAAGCTGGTACATGCCAGACTCGGTATCGGCGAAGACAACTCAGGCAAACTGGTCAGCCTAGTACGTCGCCAGGCCAGACGGATCGCCGAGGAGCAAAACCTCAGCTTGATCATCAATGACGGTCCACCCGGTATCGGATGCCCGGTTACAGCCGCCATCACCGGAGTCGATCTGGTGCTCATCGTCACCGAGCCGAGCTTGTCCGGTATCCACGACCTGGAGCGGGTATCCCAGTTGTGCCGACACTTCGATATCCCCGTGCTCGCCTGCATCAACAAACACGATATTAATCCGGTCAACAGCGAGCGAATTCGGGCATACTGCCTTGCCAACGGCATCTCCTTGGTCGGGGAAATTCCCTTTGAACCTGCGGTCAACCAGGCTCAGGTGGCCCGTAAGAGCGTGGTTGATTTCAACTGCGGAGAGGTATCTAAGGTGGTCGCCCGCTTATGGGCGGATATCCGAGAGAAATTATTGACTTATGATTAACAAACTGACCATCACTCAACTGGTTGAAAACAGAGCCAGCGATCCCGGGCTACTGGGTGAGCATGGACTCGCCTTTTTTATTGAGGCTGACGGCCATTGCTTGTTGTTCGATACGGGACAGGGGCTTGCATTGAGACATAACGCTGAACAGTTGGGCATATCTATGAAATCGGTAGAGGCCATCATCCTCAGTCATGGACACTATGACCATGCCGGCGGCCTTTCTGAAGCCCTTGAGATGACGGGACCAGTTGACCTCTATCTCCATCCGCAAGCACTGACACCTAAGTTTAACCGCAATGGAAGGGATATTGGCGCACCGCTTGCCGATGCGGCAAAACTCACTGCCCTTGTCAGAAAGTTCATCTATACCCAAGGCCCGACTGAAATTATCCCTAGTATCTATATCACTGGTAATATTCCACGCACACACAAAATCGAGGATACTGGTGGCCCTTTCTATCAAGATTCTGACCGCACCCAGCCGGATGGCTTACCCGATGACCAAGCACTGTTTATCGAAACATCCCAAGGGCTGATTGTTCTACTAGGTTGTGGCCACTCAGGTGTCGTCAATACGCTGGAATACATTCGCCGTGGAGAAAAACCCATCCATGCCGTGATTGGTGGTATGCATCTGCTGCACGCCTCGGCTGAACGTCTGGCCTTCACCGGTGATGCACTGAATCGCATGAATATTCGCTATCTAGCACCGAACCATTGTACTGGTCTTGATGCAGTATGCTATTTTAAAAACCAGTTCCCTGACACTTTTCATAAATCCGAAGCAGGTACAAGACACCTATTTTATAGTGAGTAAATATTCTGTATGAAAACCTACCTTGACTGCTACCCCTGTTTCCTGCGACAGGCTTTGAATTCGGATAATTATCATTTTTATTTTTTGATTTATATATTTTATATCCCAATTATATAATAATATTACATCGAAAAGTAGATAATAAAATCTTAGGGCAAAAATACAGAATATTAATATGAGTGTAAACTTGCCTGATTTGTCGGATAATATCTAGGAATATGCTGGCAAGTTTGCCTAATAATAATATAGTTATATTCTAGAGGAGTCATAAAGTGAATGAAGTAAAAGGAAGTTGTTATTGCGGTTCTGTCCAATGGGAATTCACCTTGCCAGTAAAAACGGTAGTAAAATGTCACTGCAGTATGTGCAGAAAATCACAAGGCTCAGATTATAGTACATGGGTTGTTGTACCATCTGAGCAATTTACGATAACAAAAGGAAGTGAAGCTTTTACTAAATACCAAGCCAATGAAAAATCAAGCAAAAACTTTTGTTCGTGTTGTGGAACTCCCGTATTTTCTGTCAATGGTAAGCATTTTCCTAAACATGTAGTTTTAGCTTTAGGCACACTGGATAGTTATTCTGAAAAATTAGCACCACAAATTCAAGTATATACTCCCGATAAAGCTGAATGGGTAAAGTTGCATGATGACGAGCCAATATTTAGTTAAAAAATATAACAAAAAAATCAAGCGGGCGTTAGGCTTATAATCTTGACTTAGATCACACTTAATAAACGGGAGAGACAATAATATGTCTATAGAAGTAAACGGCAAAACCATAGAAACCGATCATGAAGGTTATCTTATTGATAGCAATGATTGGGATACCGATGTCATGGAAACCCTCATAAAGCAGCACGAAGGCGATGGGCATCAGGCATTAAGTGAAACGGCAATTGGACTGGTACATTTCTTTAGAGAATATTTTGATGAACATCAGAAATCTCCAAGTATGAATGACATCATTAACGATTTAGGGAAACGTCCTGGTGAAAGTTTTTCCGATGCCGAAGAGTATAAATCATTTCTTTATGAAATGTTTCCTCATGGACCAATACAGAAATTAGCTTAAGCTGGATCGGTTGGTACCGCTTACTCAAATAGCGGTAGAGACGGTCAGATTTGACACTCAGAAACTGCAAAAACCTGAAATATCGGGTGTCGAATATCAACAAGGTGAACTTGCCGGCTATGAATTGCGCGAGTATTTACTAGAAAAATGGGGCCGCGAATGTGTTTATTGTGGTGCTAAAAATGTACCGCTTGAAGTTGAGCATATTCAAGCTCGTAGCAAAGGAGGTAGTGATCGAGTATCCAACCTGACCTTGGCCTGTACCAAGTGCAACCAAAAGAAGGGCAATAAGGATATTAAAAAATTCTTGAAGCGCAAACCCAAACGTTTGAAGAAAATGAACGTCGCAAGCTCCGTTACTTCGTTTCAAGCACAAGCGAAAGCACCCTTGAAAGACGCAGCGGCAGTCAATGCTACCCGCTACACGATTGGCAATGTTTTAAACAACTTTGGTCTACCTATTACGTTCTCAAGCGGTGGTAGAACAAAATTTAATCGCACCAAACAAAAGTATCCAAAAGACCATTGGATAGATGCAGCCTGTGTAGGGGAAAGCGGTGGCGAAGTTTTTATACCGAAAACGATAACACCTCTGATTATCACAGCTAAGGGACGTGGTTCAAGGCAGAAGTGCAGTATGAATCAAGACGGCTTTCCGAGAACTAGCCCTAAAAAGCAGAAGCGGGTCAAAGGCTTTCAAACCGGCGATATTGTAAAAGCCATTGTGACTAAGGGGAAAAAGATAGGCACGTATGTTGGGCGTGTTATGGTCAGAGCCAGTGGGAGTTTTGATATTTCTACCGGAACAGTGCGGGTATCGAATATTTCGTACCGATTCTGTCGGCTTATTCAAAAAACGGACGGCTACGAATATTTAACTTCAACCAATTTATGCCCTTAAGAAGAAGGGTATAAGCAAATACTTCAATTTTTATATCCAGAAACCTATGAGTTATTTATTTACAACTCCCAAGTGTGATTAATAGCGTAAGTTGTAGCGAAAATTAAAGGCAATAAGACAAGAACTAACTAAAAAGTTTAAACAGGAGAAAGTAATGGAACCCAGACACGATATGGGCACGGGCGGAAATTGTATCTGTCCAAAATGTGAAACACTAATGGAACACAGACGCGGCATTCCCTGCCAAGATGAAAAGTGTCCTAAATGCGGCGCAAAAATGCTCAGGGAAGGCTCATACCATCATGAACTTTTGATGGCAAAAAGGGCTAAGAAGAAATAGCCTGACGAATTATGAAAACCTACCTTGATTGTTATCCATGTTTCCTGCGACAGGCTTTGAATGCCGCCCGTCGCGCCGAGGCTTCAGAGGATCAACAACGGCGGATACTTCTGGATAGCATGGAAAAACTACGCACTTTGCCAGCCGAAGCCTCTCCACCGCAGATGGCGTACAAAATCCATCAGCTAGTTAAACAGCAGACAAATAGCTTCGATCCCTACCGACAGGCCAAGGACGAAGCTACACAACAAGCACTGGCGTTATATCCAAAATTGAAGGAAAAGGTCAGCCAAGCATCAGACCCACTGGAAATAGCAGTGCGTATCGCCATCGCCGGCAACATCATCGACCTTGGGATTGCCGAGAGCTACGATTTGGAGGCAACACTGGATCGTGTCCTGACACAAGAATTTGCCCTCAACGATCTGGCATCATTACGTGCCTCACTGGCGGAGAGTAATTCCATCCTCTACCTTGCTGACAATGCCGGTGAGACTGTTTTTGACCGGGTGCTGATCGAGACACTTGAGCAACCTGTCACCTATGTGGTCAAGGCCGGCCCGATCATTAACGATGCAACCCGTGAAGATGCCGTTGCCGCAGGAATTGTTCAGGTGGCAGAGATCATCGACAACGGGTCAGAAGCACCTGGCACTTTGCTTGATCAGTGTTCAGACATTTTCCGCAAATACTTTGAACAGGCAGAACTAATCATCGCCAAGGGTCAAGCTAACTACGAAAGCATGAGCAGTAGCCAGGCTCCCCTATTCTTTCTGCTACAGGCAAAATGCAGCGTGATCGCTCAGGATATGGGTGTTGCAGAAGGAAGCGTGGTGCTGAAACAACAAACGGCGGACTAAGGGACGTGGCAACAAATAACACCAGATTCGTGACAATAATCCAAGCTGGTTGATCACATTAGCGGTAATTACAAGAACGGTGTGGCGAAAGTTAAAAAGCTTGGAAAGTATAAGACGGAATTTCGGAGTATGTCGTTTGCCTCTAGGAATATCAATATAGTTCTGTTGCGCTAGCGACAGAGCGATGGTAAGCAATAGAAAATATATTCATTTTCTGAACGATGTTTAAGTTTAACTAAACTATTAAATTTTCAGGAGAGACATTAATTATGACAGCCTATAAACTTGGGAAGATCGCTCAATCACTCGTCCATGCAGGCAAGGGTATCTTGGCTGCCGATGAGAGTTCTCCGACCATCAAAAAACGTTTTGATCGCATCAACGTCCCTTCCTCCGAGGAAAACCGCAGGTCATATCGTGAAATGCTGTTTACTACACAGGGGCTTGAGGAATTTGTGAGTGGTGTAATTCTATTTGATGAAACCCTGCGCCAGATTGCCCAAGATGGCACACCATTTCCCAAGGTACTTACTAACAAAGGTATCATTCCGGGCATCAAAGTTGACAAGGGCGCGAAAGCTCTCGCTGGCTTCCACAGCGAAAAAGTCACGGAGGGGCTTGACGGTTTGCGTGACCGTCTCATTGAATACCGCGAACTTGGCGCACAGTTTGCAAAGTGGCGAGCGGTGATCACCATTGGCGAGGGAATTCCAACCCGCGCTTGTATTGATGCTAATGCCCATGCCCTAGCCCGCTACGCGGCACTGTGCCAAGAGGCGGAATTAGTTCCCATCGTTGAGCCGGAGGTCTTGATGGATGGAAAGCATGACATCGAACGCTGTGAAGATGTCACCACGCTCACACTGAGACGTGTTTTTGCCGAGTTGCATGAGCAGAACGTGATACTAGAGGCTATGCTACTCAAACCTAATATGGTGATTTCTGGCAAAACTTGTCCGCGACAAGCCAGCGTCGATGAAGTGGCAGAAGCGACAGTGCGCTGTATGCGCCGAACAGTTCCAGCATCCGTACCTGGTCTCGTATTCCTATCAGGCGGACAAAGCCCAGAACAGGCCACGGAAAACCTCAATAGGATGAATGTGATAGGGCAGCATCCGTGGGAACTCAGTTTCTCGTATGGACGGGCGTTACAAGAACCAGCAATTGCCGCTTGGCAAGGAAAAGCCAGCAATGCAGCATTAGTTCAAAAGGCACTCTACCATCGGGCTAAATGTAACGGAGCAGCACGTTATGGTAATTATACGAAAGAAATGGAATAGACGCTGGGGTTTCCAATATTCAACAAACGGCGGACTAACATGAGATTAACGCCCTGTAGAGGACTAAAACCATGATTATCAGTGTCCTGAACCATGCTTTGATGATCACCAGCTTCGTACTGATCATGATGCTGCTGATTGAGTATATTAACGTACAGACCAGAGGTGCATGGCAACAAAAGCTCAGGAAAAGCCGCTTTGGTCAGTATTTCTTAGGTGCTTTACTGGGGGTGACACCAGGTTGTCTCGGTGCTTTTACTGTTGTTTCACTCTATTCCCACAGAAATGTGGGTTTCGGCGCACTGGTAGCGGCGATGATAGCAACCAGTGGCGATGAGGCATTCGTCATGTTCTCTATGTTTCCGCTACAGGCTCTGTGGCTGTCACTCATCTTATTCATCGTTGCGGTGGTCGCCGGCTGGCTTACGGATAGGCTGTTCAAAAGACCAGCGCGTTTTCTGGCCAAGGAGGACCACGAGCTGGAATTGCACCAAGAAACCCTTTGCCACTGTTTTTCAGCACCTGACATCATTCATCAGCTAAAACAAATCACATTTTCCAGAGTACTGCTGATAAGCTTGGTCGGAGGCTTTTTGTTTTTGTTGACGACGGGCACACTGGCACCCGGAGAATGGGACTGGAAAAAGATCACATTCACTGTCGGTGCTGGGTTCGCCCTGTTCATCATCATAACCGTTCCAGACCATTTCTTGGAGCAGCACCTGTGGGAGCATGTGGTTAAGCGACACCTGATGAGAATATTTATCTGGACCTTCGGCGCCTTGCTGGCAATCCACTATATGGAGGCATGGCTGGACATCGGAGTATGGATTCAGGACAACCTCTATATTGTACTGGTCATTGCTGTGCTGGTCGGGATCATTCCGGAATCGGGACCACACCTAGTATTTGTCACCCTGTTCGCACAAGGCACTATTCCCTTTGCCATTCTGCTGGCTAACTCTATCGTACAGGATGGTCATGGCACTCTTCCTCTGCTGGCAGTGTCAGGACGTGCATTCCTCTGGCTCAAGCTGGTGAATATCGCGTTTGGTCTTCTGCTTGGTATTGTGGTATTATATGCATTAACTTGAGACACTCTAACTAGATTGCACGAATTATTTAATTTTGAGATTGGAATAAAAACATGAAACAGATAGTTCCTAAATCTATAGATGTTTATAGGCATGGAGCTAACAGTGGGTTACGTAAGTAGAGTAGCAGAAGTTAGATCGGCCATCACACCTTCCGATGTTATTCCAGTCGGTCGCTCTGTGGTTTAACATTAAGGGTAGCGGAAACGTGAAAGTGTGTTAAATGTAAAAAACCTTTTTAACGACCACAAGGAGTACTTCACTCTCACTAACAGGAGTTCCTAAAGATATTATGTTAGTCTATGTTATTAATAAAAATGGTAAACCGTTAATGCCTTGCAAACCAGCAAAGGCAAGAAAACTTTTGCGCGATGGAAAAGCTAAAATCGTTAATCGTTGTCCCTTCACAATTCAATTGCAATGGGACTGTGAGGAAAATGTGCAAGCTGTTACCTTGGGTATCGATAAAGGAAGTCATCACACTGGTTTATGCAATGTAGGTAACGGGAAAATTTTACTCTCTGGCATTATTAATCATCGCACCGATATTACAGATAAAATGAAAGCTAGACGTGGTAATCGTCGTCAAAGACGAGACCAAATCTGGTATCGTCCCAAACGATTTTTAAATCGTGCTTCTAGTAATCGCAGCGGACGCCTGCCGCCTTCTATTTTCGCTAATGCCAATGAGGTGGTAAGGGTTGTGGATAAAATTCCTTTACCCATCAGTCGAATCGTGGCTGAAGATGTGCAAGTTGATATTGCTCGTCTCAACAAACAGAATTTGACTGGTACTGAGTATCAACAATCAAATCGTTTAGATGAAAATCTTAGAATAGCCACATTGATGCGGGACAAATATCAATGTGTCTCTTGTGGCAAAAAAAAGGTTCAACTTCAAGCACATCATATAGTGCCTCAATGTCAAGGTGGTAAAGATACGATCAAGAACTTGATAACACTTTGTCAACAATGTCATAAAAAAGTACATTCTGGTCAAATCACCCTTGATGTCGATGGTGTAAGTGGTTTGAAAGACCAGATAGCCCAAAGAACAATGCAAGGTAAATCGTTGATTTACAAACGTTTAGAAACTGTTGCACCGGTTTTCAAAGTGTTTGGTTACCAAACCGCGTCGTTCAGAAAATCTTTAGATTTACCTAAAGATCATGATGTTGATGCTCTTTGTGTGGCAACCTTAGATAGGCGAACAGTGGTACCCTATCATCGTGAGAATTTTTATACGATTAAGTTTAGACCCCGACAAACCAGACGACGTTACCACTCACTTCCACAAAAAGGTAAGGGACGTGTGCCATATCAGGTTAACGCCGAATTAGACGGATTCCGTAAAGGCTCAATCGTGCGTGTTAAAGACAAATGGACTAAACAAATCAACTCTATTTACAGTAACGGTCGATTAGCATTTGCGCGTGTTAAAGGCGAACCCGGTAGTGCAAAACCGGATGATTGTCAATTACTACTGAGAGGCCAAACGGTTGTTTGGAATTATTCAGTCTAATATTCATCTATATTTATCTATAACATTCTATAAAATTAGTAAATGTATTTAATACTTTTGAAAGACAAGTTCCCAGTTTTCACACTGGACATTCCCAAGACTGAAACCCGCTTTAGCAATACAGACGAGGTGATCGATTACCTGACCAAGAAAATTGAGTCCCATCCAGTGGCTCGTTTGATTGCTGTCTTTGACCACTATGGTCATGTCAAGGACCTAGAGAAAGGAGAGATCGATGAGAGCATTCTCGGCTCTAAAAATATCATTTTCTGCCTAAGTGGAGCGATCCCCAACGCTCTGATCGCAGCTATTCGCCCACGCTCCATCGCCGTGAACGAGTTGAAAGATAAGTTCGTCATCAACTTTATGGAGGCCCCTGTTGAGGCCGCGACCGAGACGATGGTTGAATGGGTCAATTCCATTAATAAATCTAAAGATTAAATGTAGGGGCTATCCTGCTTAAATCTGTGCCAAAATAGACAGGTTTTGTTCACCCTATTTTTATTCCATTGTAAATAGTTTTGATGTAGGGTGCGTCCTACGCACCCTGACGCTAAATAAAAATGTGCGTAGGACGCACCCTACAACATATTTATCACCGTTGGGAAGTGGACAAAGGCTGATTTGCTGGCTATGCCATTTATGTTGATGATTAAAAAGTTGACATCAAGCCAAACAACCCTTATTATTTGCACTACCATCGCTATTTTTTTTTCATAAACTGAGGAATGATAATGTATAAACATCATAATCTATTATGGGCAGCACTTCTGTTGCTGGGGCTTCATTCAGTTGGTATTGCAGAGACGGAAAACCAAAATAAAGCCGAATTACAACTCAACGAACAACGCCAACTGGTTGAAATGCCAAGCAAGGCACAGCAAGTGATGCGCCAACACATGTTAGAGCATCTCGCCACACTCAATCAGATTATTGGTCTTATCGCAGAGGATAAGCTGGAGAAGGCTGCCTCACTGGCGGAAACTAAAATTGGCATAAGCTCAATGGGCAAGCAGTGTGCGAAGACTGGCATGGGACCCGGTCTCTTTATGCCCCCGGACATGCGACAGATGGGTAGGCGTCTGCATGAAGCGTCCAGTGAGTTTGCGCGAATTGCTAAAGAAGGTGACACCAAGCAAGCAGTGGCTGCTTTGCAAAAAGTTACCACCACTTGTGTGGCATGTCATTACAAGTATCGTATCCAGTAAACCGGTTTAATATGAGGAGAGGAGATTAATTAATGAAAATTGCAATAACCAGCCAAAACAAGCGAGAAGTGACTGGGCACGCTGGTAAGTGTCGTAAATTTTGGATTTATGAAGTTTCTGAGGGGAAAATCGGCGAAAAAAACTTATTGGAATTGCCGAAAGAACAATCTTTCCATGAAAGTTCCACCCATGCGGAGCATCCCCTAGATGGGATACAAGTTCTCATCAGTGGCGGTATGGGTGGTGGGCTGATACGTCGTCTTGAAGTCAAAGGGATTGAAGGTATTGTGACTTCTGAGAAGTCGCCTGATAAAGCAGTAGCAGCTTATTTGGATGGGAGTTTGGAACGTTTAGCCCCTCACCATCATGGACACGCGCATTAAATGGCATCCATCCATGCTGAAAACAATTTATGGCCATCGCAAGAGTACGGGCAATCTGTGCAAAACTTAAAAGCGGCAGTTGGTCAGCAGATTTATATTGCAGAAGTTAATTTTAGTGGCACTCATTTAAGTATGACCATAAATTCCACCGCTTTTGAATTATTGGCGGTGCAAAACTTTCCCAAACCAAACCCGCAAACCGGCCTTCTTCCGCATTTTATTTTACTGGATGACGGGCGGGGGATCAATTTGGGAAGAATTGCCCGTATCAGTATAAATACTCCTTTTAATCCACCCGCCGATAAAGTTCTTTATCGGCATGAGCCATTATTGAAACTGTTGTTATCTAATGAACAACGGCTCACCAAAGAACATATCAGTGCCATATCAACAGCATTGCTTAAAGAAGTGCTCCAAAACGCGGGAAAAAAGAGAATTTGCGGTTGACAAATGCACTTTTTTAAAATTCGACGCATGTGATCATCAGTGATTTTGATGAGATTGGCAAAGTAATAACAACAGCGGAGGCTTTTAAAACTTTTAAAGCGTTTGAGACAGACTGCCTGAGACTTGGAAAAAGAAAACTCCCCGAACATTTGTTAATCAAAACGCAAAAGCACTCTTTTGTCATTGCTTTTTTGCAGGTGAGCGGCTCAAACTTTACTTCTCGACTAAAAAACTTTAATCAATTAGTTGTCAATCACAAAGATATACGGTTTGGGCTGTTTAGAGATGTTAGAGAAACCACTATCAGTGGCAAAGTGGGAAAAGAGGAAATAGAGAAACTGAATAACGCTTCCAATTTACAAATTGATTGTCGATATTCAAAACCAAGATTTTGAAATAGATTTGCAAAAAGCTTTGACAACGTTGGAAAATATTATGAGTGACTTTTGGCTCATCAATATTTTTAAAGGGGCATAGCACGAACGGGTTAGTTGGAGTCCAAAGCTTTAGCTTTGGACTAGCCCGCTGCCAGTCCAAAGCTAAAGCTTTGGACTCCAAGTGCCTCACCTACGGATGCGTTTTGTCAGCTCGTTCCACAATAGATTGAAAATCCGCTATGCTTTGAGATTGAACGGCAGCCGCGAGCAATTTATCCAGTTCCACATCATCAGTGATATTTGCCATCAAGCAATGTCTATGCAAGCTGAATCTTTAATGAGTTTGATAAGAATGAATAATAATAATTGGGTTTAATTGCACACAATCTCAGGCGAGGGCATGGGAACATAGATGGGCTGCCATCTGTGCATCATCAACAGAAAGATGTTTAGGTAATTTGTGTGTGACTACCGCAAAAAAAATATTGTTTTCTCCCGTGTCCAACGTTGTCCATTGCTGGCGGCAGTTGATTGTTTGGCTAATTCAAGGAGACGGATATTCGCTTGGCGATATTGTTCCGTACCTTCGGAGTAACTTTCTAAAAATCCTCGTAAGAGCAAAAAATCTGATTTTTAGCAACTAAAGAGTAGGGTGCGTCCTACGCACCCGCCTTCCTCTAACGAGACAAATAGTCTAATTTTTTATGTTTCAAATCGCTTATTTGATTACCCTCGCAATACAATTCCTGCAAATTAGTCAAGTCGCCTAGCGGTTCTAAATCGCTTATTTTATTATCCCTGCAATCCAATGTCTGCAAATTAACGATTTTCACTAATTCGTCGTCACTTGGTTCACTCTTAATATTAATAGCTTCCTTGAAAACATTTTTCCAATTGTTATCTAATTGATTCCACCACTTCCTCACTTTTAATTGAATACGTTTTGTAACGGCATTTTTCCACGCTTTCTTGAAAAAATTTTTCGGCCGCCATCCTATCCATATCAGCAATATTAATATCACCACCGCAACGATAGCCTGACACACACTGACTATTTGCCGCACCAAGCCGCTTGAAATTTCCCATGCTTTTTCAAAAAATGAGGGCTTGACTAGACTTGTATCCACAACATCTTTGTCTTTTCTCCCCTCGCTCAAGGCAGCACATTCTTGTATCGCCTCAATCCTGCTACCTTGAGGCACAAAAAAGAAATCATTATCCATCGCCGCATAATAGGTTGGCGCTTGCGAACCCTCAGTGTCAGTCTTGACGGCAACCCGTACCTGCTTAAACATTTGTTCTATCATCAGATTGTGCTTTTGCATTTGACACTTCAAATGCTTGAGATAAGGACTATTTCTATCTCCATCTTTGACAAAATCACTGGCAAAATCATTAGCAGCGGTGGCATAAGCAATCAGAAAACCAGTGGGCGTTTGTTGTGGTGCTGCCAGCCCACCTGGATCACCGGGGCGTTCCCTTTTTCCCTTGAATTTGCTCTTAAATATGTTATATCGACAGGCATCCAAAATCACAATATTCATTTGATTTTTGGCGGCTTTCATCTCGTCTAACACATAATTGGCATTCACCGTTTCATAAGGTAATTGCTGTGGAGAATTTAATGCCATCCCCCCAATTGGAATTAAATAATTTTTGCCGTTATGTTGGACACCATGCCCAGAAAAATAAAATAAACCAACAGTGTCCTTATCACGACTCAACTTTTGCCCAAATTCACTCACCACTGTTTCCATTTTTTGTTGGCTTAGATTGGTTTTTAAAATCACCTCAAAACCTAAATGGCGTAATACCTTGGATAAATCTTCAGCATCATTGACGGGATTTTTTAAATTAGAGCCATCCAAATAATCTGCATTGCCGATAACAAGCGCTATTCGTTGTTCAGCTTGGCTTGTTGCGGTCAAATTAAAAATCAGATTGGCGATGATTAGCCATAAATTTAAATGTTTCATAGTATCCGTAGTCGTCAAAATTAACAGTATTTGAAATATAATACCCAACTCACTCCAAAATTTGTAGTCGTCAAAATGATGTTAAACCCACAGAGCCTTTATTTAAGTACGTTACTTGTCCTGATTTGGTCTCTACCCGCCTTAGCGAGCCAAATTTGTGATGATGCCACCCAATTAGTCATCCAAGCTTATGATTGGGGAAAATTATGTGATAAAGAAAAAGAAAAACAACTACTTAAACAAGCTTTACAAGGATGCCCTCATCACGCACAAGCCCATAACAACTTAGCCTGTCTGTTAGAAGATGAAGGCAAATATGCTCAAGCGATTACTCATTATCGCCAAGCACTGCAAAACAAGCCCAATTATTCAATTGCTTGGTATGGCTTAGGCGAAACCTATTATAAACAAGGCCAATTTCCGCTTAGTTTAGAAGCCCATCTCCACGCTTGTCAAACCGATAAAGATTCCAAACAACGGGTGGAAGAATTGTTGAAAAATAACCGTTATGGGGCTACTAAAGCCGGGCAAATCCTAAACAAGGAGAGTTTGCTGTTGTTGTACGATCCGGCACGTCGCCAGAGCATTAATCGGCTGATTGCGGCTTGTAACTTCAAATTAGCACGAGTCAAACCGGCAGCAACTTTCCGCAATTTTCAATTTAACACGGGCAAAGCCACTTTACAACCCAATGCCATTAAGTTAAGCCCAAAACCATACATGTAGGGTGGCTATTGCTGCGCGTATCCACCTGATTAATATATAAGTTTTTGTGGATACGCTATCGCTTAATCCACCCTACATGGTCTTAACTTAATGGCATTGACTTTACAACCGGGCACCGAACGGCAACTTGAGGCATTGGTAGCGGTATTAATCAATCTGCCGAATCTCACGGTTGAAATACATGGACATACTGATATTCAACCCTTTGCCGGTTTCTCTCTCGTTGAAAGCAAAAAGCGCAATAAAATACTGTCAGACAAACGTGCTGCTACTGTTGCTGATGCCTTAAATAGTCGTGGGATTGATAAAACACGCTTGAAAATTTATGGTCATGGACAAGAGCAGCCTTTGATTCCGGTAAATAGTCCCGACGCTTGGGCGAAAAATCGGCGGGTTGAGATAAAAGTGAAGTAAAAAATAATCAATGGATTTATCCTTTCTTAATTGGTTGTCGTTTTTTTATTGTTGCAGTTTGCCTCGCGTCCAGGCAGGCATTCCTTTGCGGAGCAACGGAACGAGAAAATATTGTAGGGGCAATCCTTTATGGTTGCCCTTTGTGAAATTATTTATCTGAAAAACTATGAAGGGTGTTCATTTTAATTGAATGTTCAAAAAAAATGAACAAATCAAAAAAATGAACAAGTGGTACAACAGTGTGCCGCCTAAATGATGTGGAATTCGGGTTGTCTAAGCCAAGCTCTAAATTCCCGCATGGTCGCATTTTTACCACTCTCTTTGCTCTATTTCAGATAGCGTGGAATAGCCTCAAGCACCGGAATATTAGGAAAGAGAGTGCCTTTTTCAGAAATAACATATTTTCCCTCTTTTAGCACATTAATTTCTAAGCTCGAACCGTCGTACCGCCACAGTTCAGGGACTCCCAATTTTTCATAATTGTCAAAATGAGTGCGAGAAGTGATGTCAATTTCAATCGCCAAATCAGGGGGCGGCTCAAGTTTTATGGGGCTTGTTACGGAGCAGGATAGTACAGGGGATTTAGGGGATTATTTATAATAAAGGTTTTTTTTGCTATCTGATAACTTTTGGTAATCTAGTACAGCGGATTAACGGTCTGATCGGATTGGCTTAATTTTGGTGTAGGGTTTTTGTTGTCTAAATCACCCGTCAATCGCTTGGAGGTTTATGGGGATTGTTACGGAGCAGAGATGGGTTCGAGTCATGTCGAAATGACAAGCTATGAGATTTCTCAGAACAAAGAAATGACAGAACAGGGATTGACGAAATTAGGGATTTGTTTGTGCGTTTTATGTTTCCGAGGCAATCCTTTATGGTTGCCCGTTTTTGTTGTTGGGGTTAATCCCTGTTCTTGGGTTTGGTTTTATTCGTTGTTGCTTTATGTTGTACTGTTCTTAATGTCTCTAATGTCCCTTTATTCCGTCAATCCCTGTACTTTTGTTTTGCGGAGCCAGTTGCAATCCTGCGTGGCGACATAGACTCAAACTTTTCTGAAATTTTTCGGTTGTTTTTGTTGTTTAATATATGCCTCCATTTCTTCGAGTTGTTCTGGATTTAAGCCCATTAACCGATCTTCTGGTTTCAAGCCTATTAACTGTTCTTCTGGTTTTAAGCCTATTAACCGTTCTTCTGGATTTAAGCCCATTAACCGTTCTTCTGGTTTCAAACCTCTCAACCGAGTTTCGAGTGATGCTTTTGACATAAGTTCATCAAGTTCTTCGGATGTAAATAGGCTTGTTCCCCACATTTTTCCTATTGCTTTGACATCTTCACGGCTTAGTTCAAGTGTCATGTCATCATCTCCTTTTGGTAAGGTTAGTCGCCATAAGTCGGCTAAAAACTCTTTAAAAGGCTTTTTTATCTGTTTAAAACCTTTCTCTTTTAAGAGATCAAATGCTTTTTTTCTCTTGTTTTTTTTGCTGGCTAAACATGTTACCCATGCGTTGTTAAGTGTCTCTGGTAATTCGTTAAGGGATATCAGTGTGATATCTTTGTATGCGATGTTTGTGCTTTTATATACCCCCGGTTGTTCTTGGATTGTGTATCCATATTGCTCTCTATTGGCTTTTTGGGGTTGTTTGGCGCATATCACAAATGGTTGTATTTCTTTTTTGGTTAGTTTTTGTGAGTGTTTGTATGATTTGTCGTACCATAGTGTTTGGATAAAGGTGTCTCCGTTGATGGATTCTGTTGCTTTGAATTCTATCAGTATGTATTTCGCGGTGCTATCTTTTATTCCATCAGGCAAGACTGCTCGTTGTTCTTTTGTCCATTCCGGTGATTCAATTCTTAGTAGTATAATATCCGCTTCGGGTAGTTTTTTGACGACTTTTACGTCTGTTGATACGTTTATTTTTAGTGGTGTCAATAGAAATTCAAATAGTCTGCCCAGTATGTTATGCCAGTAGGTTATTTCTTTGTTGTCTTCGTTGTCCATTTTTTTTTTGCTGGTGCTTTACGGATGGGGCAGGTTATCATATTCTTTTTTTGGTTTCAATATTTTTTTTGATTATTTATTCCATCGTTGGTATCCATGCGGGTTGACGATGGCTGTCTTAATATCGGTGCGTTGGTGTATTGGCTTTTGGGGTGCGCTTGCTTTTGGGCATTATGTTCAACAACGAATAAAAACAATTGAGCAACCAAACTTATTTTGAAAACCACCGAAAACAACCAAATGGGTTTGGTTTTATTCGTTGTTGCTTTATGTTGTACTGTTCTTAATGTCTCTAATGTCCCTTTATTCCGTCAATCCCTGTACTTTTGTTTTGCGGAGCCAGTTGCAATCCTGCGTGGCGACATAGACTCAAACTTTTCTGAAATTTTTCGGTTGTTTTTGTTGTTTAATATATGCCTCCATTTCTTCGAGTTGTTCTGGATTTAAGCCCATTAACCGATCTTCTGGTTTCAAGCCTATTAACTGTTCTTCTGGTTTTAAGCCTATTAACCGTTCTTCTGGATTTAAGCCCATTAACCGTTCTTCTGGTTTCAAACCTCTCAACCGAGTTTCGAGTGATGCTTTTGACATAAGTTCA
>JSZA02000461.1 GCA_000785145.2 Candidatus Thiomargarita nelsonii | reverse complement strand
ATCGTAGTTGGACCAAAAGGCGAAGAAATTTATACCAACGAACATGGACAAGTCAAGGTACAATTTCACTGGGATCGTGTGGGCAAGATGGACGAAAAAAGCTCATGCTGGATTCGCGTCAGCCAACTGTGGGCGGGCAGAAGTTGGGGCGCGATGTATATACCCCGAATTGGACAAGAAGTCATAGTCGACTTTATCGAAGGCGATCCCGATAGACCGATTATTACCGGACGAGTCTATCATGGCACCAACAAACCGCCCTACCCACTCCCAGCCGAAAAAACAAAAAGTACCATAAAATCCGACTCCTCAAAAGGCGGCGGCGGCTTTAACGAAATTCGCTTTGAGGACAAAAAGGGCAAAGAACAAATATTTATTCACGCCGAAAAAGACCATGATCTGCGCGTCAAAAATGATCGTCGAGAATATATTGG
>JSZA02000488.1 GCA_000785145.2 Candidatus Thiomargarita nelsonii | reverse complement strand
ACGCGATTTATTATCTTCAATATCTTGAATAAATTCAGGGCGTGCGACAGGTATCAAGCTTAATAAGGCGGCTTCGCGTTGATCATAAGAAAGCGGGGCATTTTTTACTTTAAGATTTAGCATTAACGCGAGATGGGCGGCATAACGTAGCCATTCTTCTTCGTCTGCGTCAAAATCGGCTAGTGTGTTATACAGCGTCACTAATTGAAGCGAACTCTTTGGAAAACGGGGTTTGAGTCCGATTTCATCTAATAAGTCATCCAGTGGATGAATAACTTGGGCTTTGTATTTGGATTGTATCTTGAGCAATTTGCTGATTTTTTCCGCTGGCAGTTTGCTTAATATTAAAGCCTGTAATTCAGCATGAGTCGGTTGCCCATTTAATAAGGCGGGTACGCCAACATTAGAAATATCGACTTCTAATCCAAAGGGCAGTTTATCAGCGAGTTTATTGAGTGCTTTG
>JSZA02000028.1 GCA_000785145.2 Candidatus Thiomargarita nelsonii | reverse complement strand
TATTATTATAGGTGGCTTGCTGGCAAGTGCTGATAGATTTCCTGACACGGTATTAAAAGAAGAAATCTTACATGGCATTATCGCCTTTGGCGGTGGCGTTCTGATTGCCGCCGTCGCCTTTGTGCTTGTGCCTAAGGGAATGGCATTATTTTCCATTCCTGCCCTGAGCTTGACATTCTATATTTAACGTTTCAAGATATTGCCCCAATGTCCAAACTAAAAAATCATTGGAGCCCTCCTTTGGGGCAATGCCATTAAGTTAAGCAGAAATACGTTTTTTTTGTAGGGTGGGTAGAGCTTCGCTACACCCACCAAATCGTTGAAACGAAGATCCTGCGTAAATTTATAACAATGGTGGGTTGGGCGTCCCGCCACTTCGTTGCGCGGGCAACCACAAGGGATTGCCCCTACCCACCCTACAAAAAAACCTTAACTTAATGGCATTGAGTTAACGCCCACCACGCCGGTATTGTTGTCACCAACCGCCCCAATAGTACCAGAGACATGGGTACCGTGATTGTTGTCATCCATAGGTGAGCCAGTGCCGGTAATCGCGTTAATCCCATGAATATCATCCACATAGCCGTTACCATCATCATCAAAATTGGGCGTACCACCAACTTCTCCGGGATTGACCCACACATTCGCTGCTAAATCCTCATGGGTGTAGTCTATCCCCGTATCAATGACACCAACAACAATAGTGGGAGCACCTGTGCTGATATCCCAAGCTTCAGGCGCATCAATATCCGCATCCACGGTACCGCCGGATTGCCCTGTATTGTGCAGTCCCCACAACTTATTAAACTTAGGGTCATTTGGGAATGTAGCGTTTATCCGCACTGTATAATTAGGTTCTGCGTATTCTACGAGTTCATCGTATTGTTTCAACTGAGACACAATGTCAGAGATGGATTGGCGGTTGTTTTTCAGTCGTAGTACAGACACCCCACTGTACTTAAAGGTTTGTTCAAGCGAGACATTCACCTCATTTAAGAGATTGTCCAAAACAACAGCATTTGCGTCTTTTTTGAACTTGACCAGCACTCGCTCTGGAGAGAATTCTGCGGTTGAAGGGACATTCCACAAGGGAGCATCCGCCCACGCGCCACCTGAAAATGCCGACAGGACGAATAGGACAAGCCATTTTTCTAGCCATCGGCTTTGATTGAATAAAGTTTTTAAGTTCAAAGAAAAGCTCCAAGTTAAGATAAGATGTTGAAATAAACTTTCACACTGCACTATTCCTCAGCGGGAAGGTCTTTCCAAATAGATTTTTACATTTTTTTTCAAGGGAGAAACAAAGATAAGAATTTGCTCCATAGCTTGTGAGCACGGCAGACTTCTCTCAAACAATTCACTGAATTAATGCTAATATAAAATGTATGTCGCCAGTTTCATTGGCTGACACTTTATGTTAAATTTATAACCCCTATGATAGAGATTATTGTTCTGCTTCATTTAACTGATAACTAATAAAAATGTATAAATATTTCACTTGGATACTATTAATCACCTTTGTGGTAAGCTGTGAACAGCAAAATCACGAAGAACAAACGCTGACAGAGACTCAAGCTAAGCCCTTTGATTATTTGCGCCTACCTTTGAGCAACAACATAACAACCCTTGATCCGGGCTTGATTTATCAAGAGACTGAAATTGAAGTTGTTGAGCAATTGTTTCTTGGATTGACCGATTTTGATCCAAAAACGTATGAAGTTGTGCCAGAATTAGCCACCGAATGGCAAGTCAGTCAAAAGGGCACAGTTTATACCTTTAAACTTTGCCAAGATGTCAAGTGGACTCATGGTGAGCCGGTGACAGCGCATGACATTGTTTGGGCTATTCGGCGCAATATTGCCAAAGAAACCGACTCTCTATACGCCTTCACCCTTTATATCCTCAAAAATGCCAAGGCGATCCATCAAGGTTTAAAAGAACCCTCACTGTTAGGTGTCCGTGCCATTGACGATTACACGGTTGAATTCACGCTCGAACAAGCAATAGGCTATTTTCCAGCCTTAGTCAGCCTTTGGACTTATCGCCCCCAGCCACGCAAAGTCGTTGAACAACATGGCGAAAACTGGGCTAAACTCGCATACATTCAAACCAACGGCGC
This sequence comes from Candidatus Thiomargarita nelsonii, assembly GCA_000785145.2. Taxonomy (GTDB): domain Bacteria; phylum Pseudomonadota; class Gammaproteobacteria; order Beggiatoales; family Beggiatoaceae; genus Thiomargarita; species Thiomargarita nelsonii_B. The sequence goes on along the minus strand of JSZA02000028.1, from coordinate 54,034 downwards.
ATATCGTTTGACAGAATGGCAACCAAATAATAAATTGATTTTAAAAAAGAATCCAGATTATTATGAAGCGGAACAAGTTAAAATACCTGAAGTGCATTATTATATTGTTCCTGACAGTTTCTTAGCTTTAGCCATGTATCAGAAAAATGAACTGGATATCATCGGTGGACAAGTCTATCACCCATTGCCACCATCCAAAATGTCTCATATTAAGTCTGATCCCGTTTTGCGTAAAGAAAAACAGATTAGTCCACAGCTTTGCACCGAATGGTACGGATTTAATATCCAAAAACCACCTATGGATAAGCTTTTAGTTCGTAAAGCGATTGCCGCCGCCATTGATAAAAAAACGCTGATTGATATTATTATCAAGGGAGAACATTTACCTGCCAAGACATTTACCCGCCCCCCAGTTTTTGGTGCCGTCGAATCAAATGTCGGTATTTCTTTTGATCCCACTTTGGCAAAAACCTGGTTAGCCCAAGCCGGTTATCCAGAAGGCAAGGATTTTCCGCCATTGGTGTTGATGCACAATAAGTCTGAATTTCACCATGAAATAGCCAAAGGCATTAAAACAATATTGAAACATCATTTAAATATCGAAATTGAAATACGTGCCCTTGACTTTGATGTTTATATAAATAGCCTCAAGCAAGACTCGCATATTTTTCGTATGGGCTGGTGCGCCGGATTTCCCGATGCCAATGAATGGCTGTATCGGGTCTTTCATCCTGATAAAGGCATTAATTGGATTGGTTGGAAAAATCGTGAATTTGCCAAGCTGGTGGATAGGGCTCGGCGGATTTCTAACCCAATCGGGCGCAAAAAGCTTTACTATCACGCAGAAAAAATTCTAACCGAACAAGAAGTCGCCATTGTACCTCTCTATTTTTCAAATACCCAGTTTTTGGTAAAACCCTGGGTGAAAGGTTGGTACCATATCGCTTTTGGTGGTCAACATATTCGTCATTGGTCATTATCACAATAGCTCAACTATGAAAACAAAATCTTGGATATTTTTTGCAGTCATTATCGTTCTATTATTCATGTCACTTATATGGAAAAGTGATGAGTTTTTAGAAAAAGAGCCACTTTATGTGGCCGTTGCAGGCCCCATGACGACAGCTAACGGCAAGGCAATGGTACAAGGTATTCAGCTCTATCTTGACCAAATTAACCAACAGGGCGATGGTAGTCCAATTAAATTGCTGGTTTTTGATGATCAAAACAAGCCAGCACTTGCCAAAAAAATCGCCTTAGAAATTGCAACCCAAACTGATGCGCTCGCTGTCATCGGACACTATAGCAGTTCTACCTCTCTCGCGGCGGCACCGATTTATCAAAAATATGGTATTCCCGCCATTTCTGGCACCGCGACGGCTGATAATCTCACCAAGGGAAACGATTGGTATTTTCGCACTATTTTTAATAACAGCGATCAAGCGATGCTATTGGCGCATTATGTGCGTAAAGTGCTTAACTACAATGAAGTTGATATTCTCTTTGATGAAGATGTTTACGGCGCCACACTTGCAAAAGCTTTTGTGCAAACGGCGGAACTGATTGGACTCAAAGTTAAACATCGCTGGCATTTTGATAACGAAACGCGCTTTAAAAAAAGCCTCGAAGAGATGATTGCTACTCAGCAAGCTTCACCCACTAAGCAGGGTATTGTTTTTTTAGCAACTCATTCAACCGAAGCCGTTGAAGCGATTGTTTCTTCGCGGCGCCAAGGCATTGATCAGCGTATTCAATTCATTGGGGCTGATGCACTTTCCAGCAGTAATTTTCTACAAAAACTGAAACTTTCTCCGCAAGAGCGTAGTCAACCCGGCTATTATAGCGATGGTACTTATATCACTTCACCCTTCTTATTTGATATTGCGAATGAGCGAGCCCAATATTTCAGACACGCCTTTTTAAAAAAGTACCAAGAAGAGCCCATGACAACTTCTGCTTTGTATTATGATGCTGCAATGCTTGCCCTTAATGCCATCGCGCCAGATAAACTGGCTAGCCTTGAAAAAAAACGTGAACAACTCAAAAATAATTTATGGCAATTATCTCGGCTAGAGGATGCCCTTGAAGGGGTGACAGGTTCTCTCTATTTTGATGAAAATGGCGATGCGGTTAAATCTATACCCATAGGCGTTTATCAAAACGGTAGAGCCATTGTCGCTTTATATCAATTCCAAGCCGTGAGCAATGTGCAAAACATAGAGAATTTATTGCAAAAAGTGTTGGACAATCAGATTATTGAAGTGAATGGCAAATTTCTGAGTCGAGCGCGAGTGGTTTATGCGGGTATAGATTTTAATGAAATTAGTGAAATTGATTTCCTGAAATCTATTTATACCGCTGATTTTTTTATCTGGTTTCGATTCAAAGGCGATTTTGATGACGATAATGTTGAATTTGTTAATATGGTTCAGCCAAATCCTTTGGGAAAACCTATTAGTGAAAAGTATTTGCCTGATGAAGATTTGACTGTAAGAGCATACCAAATAAAAACGCAATTTAAAGCAGAGTTTGATTTTCACGATTACCCACAGGATAAACAAATTTTGCCTATTTACTTTCGGCATCAAGTGTTGACGAGGGAAAAATTGATCTATGTCGTCGATGCACAAGGCATGAATCTCAATCAATTTGAGAAAGCTGAGACAAAAAATTTTTTTTCAGTTGGCGGATGGGATATTAACAAAGTATTATTTTTTCAAAATGCCCATCAAAATGACTCTACCTTGGGATTGCCCAATCTTTTCAATCAACAACAACGCATAGAATTTTCACAATTCAATACACTCGTCAAGATTGAACGGCATGTTGTTGCTTTTGTCTTAAAAACTTTGCTACCAGTTTTATTTTTGATCATGCTGGGTTATTCTTCATTTTTTATAAAAGCCTTTGCACAAAAATTGGCTTTAGGTGTTAATATGATATTGGCAGGTTCACTTTTTCAGTTAAAACTGTCTTCCGATCTGCCGAATATTGATTATATTATTTTGATAGAGTATTTTTTCTATTTGATATATTCAATGGCGGTATTTATTATTGTGGTAGCCATTGTTTATCACCTCAGAGCGGAGGAAGAAGAAAGTGAAGAGAACAAACTTCGACTCAAACACATCAATCACTTTGGCAGGATATTTTATCCCGTTATTCTTTTTCTTGGTATTGGGGCGATCATTTATTTATAAATGTCCAAGATAAATCTTGGACTCCGGACCAAAAGTTTAATGCTGAGTTGTATTTATGAGCTGGCGTAAGTATTGAATCATAAATTTTCGGGTATTTTGGAGTCCAAAGCTTTAGCTTTGGGCTGTCCAAAGCTAAAGCTTTGGACTCCAATCCATAAGCCAGATAATTTCTGGTTTAGTACTTAGAATAAGGAGCGCGATTATGCAACAACTAACTCACTGGATACTGATTTTTGCCAGCCTTTTTTTAATCTTAGACAATGCTGTTAGAGCAGAAGAGGAAAGTACCGTAGTGAAAGATAATACGGCATACGGATTGATTCCAACTGTGGTTAAGGGTAACACGGCATTTGCACTTGATCTGTATGCACAACTGTGCAAAGAAAACAGTGGCAACCTATTTTTCTCTCCCTATAGTCTCTCAACAGCCCTCGCTATGACTTATGTAGGTGCAGCAGGGGAAACGGGCAAACAAATGTCTCAAGTGTTACATTTCCCACAAAATCAAGCAGAATTTCACCCTGCCTTTCTTCATTTGCAAGATCAAGTGAATGAAGTCAATCAAAAGGGTGAGATTGAACTACACATTGCTAATGCACTTTGGGGACAAAAAGGATATTCACTTGAGGCCGATTTTAAGGAATCCTTGAGCAACTATTACAGCGCTGTCTTGAAACAAGTTGATTTCAAAACAGAAACAGAAAAAGTCCGCCAAGACATCAACCTGTGGGTAGCGATCATCACTCTCCAGAAAATAAAAGAGCTTGTAAAAGCAGGCATCCTCAATCATCTGACTCGTCTTGTCCTTGTCAACGCTATTTACTTTAAAGCTAACTGGGCAAGTCAATTCAAGCGCCATGACACCAAAGATGCACCGTTTTGGGTGAATCAAAAGCTGCCTGTCAATGTGCCAACGATGAACCAGAAACACCTTTTCAACTATATGGCAAACGACAAGATTCAGATACTTGAACTGCCCTACACGGCACCGGATGATACGCCCCTTGGTAATAATAGCCTATCTATGATAGTCCTACTTCCACAACAAGGTGACGGATTGGCGGAGTTGGAAAGATCACTCAATACACAACAACTTGATAAATGGTTGGGCCGCTTACGGTCGCAGGATGTGAAAGTATCCCTGCCCAAATTCAAGATAAGTACCCACTTTGAGTTATCCAAAGTGCTGACAAAAATGGGCATGTCCACCGCCTTCAACGAAAAAGCTGATTTTTCAGGCATAGATGGCACTCAAGAATTGTTCATCACTTCAATAGTCCATCAAGCTTTTGTCGATGTGAATGAAGAAGGGAATGAAGCGGCAGCCGCAACTGCCGTTGTTGTTGGTCTCAGAGGAATGTCGCCCGCCTCTCCCACTTTCAGGGCAGATCATCCTTTTATATTTTTGATTCGTCACAATTTATCAGGCAGCATCCTGTTTATGGGACGGATTGTTGATCCGAGTGAAAAATAGGAGCCCAAAATAACAAGAGGTTAATGATTTATGTCTTTACGAGATCAACTGTTAAAAACAGGGCTTGTTTCTAAAACAGATGCAAAACAAGTCGAAAAACAAGCTAAATCAAAATATCACCAGCAGCAGAAACGAAAAAAGAAAAAACGAGGAAAAACAGAATCTGTTGATACAGAATCCGCTGCTTATGTGGCAGCTAAGGCGCGGGAAGAAGAAATTGCACAGGCAAAGAAATTGAATCAACAAAAAGAAGCAGAGCGCCTGCAAAAAGCCTTACTGGCTCAAATATCAGATCTGATTCAACGTCATCAAGTCAATGATCTTAAGGCGGATATTGCTTATCACTTTTTAGAAGGCAAAATTGTTAAGAAAATATTTGTCAATGCCAAACAACAAAATCAACTTAGCAATGGTGATTTGGCAATCACGGTTTTGGATGATTCTCACTATATCGTGCCTGTTCCTATTGCAGAGAAAATCCTTGCTCGTCTGCCCCAAGTGGTTGTTTATCTCAACCAAAATGAAGAAAAAGCGAGTGATGTAGATGAACAAATTTATGCAGATTACCCTGTACCGGATGATTTGATGTGGTAATATATTTCCGTTTTTCGGAGTCCAAGATTTATCTTGGACGTCTTCAAGGAGAATAATAATGTTAAAAACATTCCTAATAAGCGGAATAACACTATTAATCTTAATAAGTTGCGCTACTTCCCCTTTAGGACGAAAACAATTGATTATGATGCCAGCGAGTAACATGGAAGCCATGGGCATTCAAGCCTTTCAAAACATGAAGCAGAAAACACCGAGAGAAGCCAACTCTAGTGCTAATAATCGCTATGTGAGCTGTATTGCCAATCCCATTCTCCAAGTGAGCAATAGTCCTAAACAATGGGAAATTGTCGTCTTTCGTGATGACTCTGCTAATGCTTTTGCTTTACCGGGCGGTAAGATTGGTGTACATACGGGACTGTTAAAAATTGCAACAAATCAACATCAATTAGCAGCCGTCATTGGACATGAAATCGCCCATGTTCTTGCTAGGCATAGTAATGAACGGGCTTCTCAACAGTTTCTTTTGCAAACGGGCATAGTTTTGGCGCATGCACTGAGCAAGCCGCGATCAAAAAAAGCTAAAATGTGGATGGCGGTGTTGGGAGTGGGGGCACAACTGGGCATTCTCTTACCCTATAGTCGCTTACATGAAAGTGAAGCGGATGAGATGGGGTTGTATTTAATGGCTAAAGCGGGATTTGATCCGAGAGAAAGTGTCAAATTGTGGCAAAATATGGGGCGGGCTAATGGCAAACAAGGGCCAGAATTTTTGTCTACGCACCCTTCACATCACTCCCGCATTACTCGTTTAAAACGAGCAATGGGGCGTGCCATGGCATTCTATCGACAAGCGACGGCAAAAGGGAAAAATCCAAACTGTCGTTTGTAAAGCTTTTTCCCCACTGAGCGAAAACGGTCATATTAATTATCCAAATTTCCACTCTGTACTTTATGCCCACGCCAAAATTGCTCTGCAAAAGCAACGATGGGATGTAGCGGTGCTTTCGGCGTGGTGCGTAATGTCATACCTATTTGCTGTGGGCTATGATTACTTTTACGATTATTGCACCTCTCACAAGCCGTCACGATGTTATCCCATGTATGTTTTCCCCCTTTTGAAACGGGAATAACATGATCAAGGGTCAAATGTTTGGTGCTGCCACAATATTGACAGGCATGCTTATCACGTCGTAAAACCTCCCGCCGAGTCACAGCGGGCACTCGCCACGATCTCTCCTGATGATTAACCGTCAAACGAATATATTGTGGCACCAGGAGTACCATTGTTGGGGAGTGCATTGGTATCCCTTTGACACCGTTTCCTAAATCTAACGGCTCTGCTTTCCCGGTGACAAGGAGAATAACGGCTCGCTTGATATTGATTTGATTGAGTGGCAGATAACTCTTGGAAAAAACGGCCACTGTTTGCCTGAATGTTTGAGTTCTCACAATTTGTTCCCTACAACGGACTGAAATTATTATTATATCTTAATCATGAAAAAAATCATAAGATTACTTATACCCCTACTGATTTTAGCAATTGGCTTTGGGGGCTTTTGGTACATGAAAAAAACTAAAGCAAAAAATGATCCCATTAAAATTGAAGAGCAAGTTTGGGTTGTGTCAGTCGTCTCCATAAAACCGAGTGTATTATCACCGACTTTAACTTTATATGGACGAGTCGAATCTCCCAGAACGGCGACATTACGCGCTCCAACACAGTCACTCAATATCAATGCCAAAGTAATAAAAGTGCCTGTTCTTGAAGGAGAAACCGTCAAAAAAGGGGAGAGATTAATCAGTTTAGAGGACAAGGATAGCATTTTTAATTTGAAACAACGTGAAGCTGATATCGTAGATATTGAGGCACAAATTGTGATTGAAAAGCAACGCCATGCCAATAATATCAGTGCCCTCACCCATGAAGAAAGTTTGCTGAATTTAATGCAAACTTCAGTTGAACGCCTACGTCAACTTAAAAAACGAAAACTGAGTTCCCAATCTGCCTTAGATGAGGCGCAACAGGCGGTAGAACGACAAATGTTGCAAATCATTAGTCGGCGTTTGGAGATAAAAAACCATAAGTCTCGTTTGGCACAATTAAAAGCAAAACGTGTACGCACTGTGGCACAGCGCGATCTAAGTCGCTTAGAATTGGCACGTACTAAAATAATAGCACCCTTTAGTGGTATTATTGCTAAAGTTTTTGTTGCGCCTGGAGATCGGGTGCGTAGTGGAGATGCTCTACTGTCAGTGTATGACAACACGGCTTTAGAGGTACGGGCACAAATTCCGAGTCGTTATCAAGATTCAGTGCTAGATGCTTTAGCAGCGGGGCATCAGTTACAAGCAAACGCGCTGGTCAATAAAAAGTCGGTGTTTTTACAACTCAAGAGGGTTTCTGGACAAATCAATCCCGATAGTGGTGGCATTGATGGTTTATTTGGTGTGATGAGGGGGGGGAAGTTGTTGCGATTAGGAGAATTTCTCAGCCTTTTTTTAAGTTTACCTAAACAAAGCGATGTCGTTGCACTACCGTTTGAAGCGGTTTATGGGATAAACCACATTTACAAGCTCGTTGATGGGCGGATGAGGGGTGTGACGATTGAGAGACTTGGTGAGCAGGTTTTAGCTTCAGGAAATTCACAAATTTTAGTTCGCAGTCCAAAATTACAAATAGGCGATCAGGTGATCGTTACTCAATTACCTAATGCGATAGAGGGGTTGAAAGTTCGGGTGAGTGATTAATTTTTTTCTCGTTTCCACACGGAGCGCTCTATTTAAACGGGTATTTTTGATGAAGATGAGCAGATAGAACTAATAGACGGAGAATTGATAGCAATGGCACCAATTGGCCCCGATCATTCCAGTAAAACCAGAAGATTGAATCGTCAGTTTTCTCAAATCGTTGGTGATTTGGCATTGGTTGATATGCAAAACCCGATTGTACTTGATGATCATTCTGAACCCGAACCTGACTTGGCTCTCTTGCGTCCAAGCGATGATTTTTATGAAACAGCAAACCCAACCGCCAAAGATGTGTTTTTGTTGGTTGAAGTCGCTTCATTAAATTATGAGAAAAAAACAAAAATTCCGCTCTATGCACGTCAGGGGATCCCGGAAGTGTGGCTCATCAACGTGCCAAACAAGCAGGTGGAAATTTATCGAAATCCTAGTCCCAAAGGCTATCGGCAAATTCTGTTCCCCGAAAACCAGGAAAGTATTTCACCGACATTGTTGCCTGATGTGTCGATTAAAGTGTCTGACATTTTTAGTTAAGGTAAAAGGAGTCCAAGATTTATCTTGGACGACAAAAATAATTTGGCATTACTATTAAATACTAAGTACCTTCCCAAGAATTTTTAGGTATTTTGGAGTCCAAAGCTTTAGCTTTGGAAACCCACGTCCTTACGCTGCCGCTTTGGACTCCAATATCTCCGATAATTCATGGTTCAGTACTTATGATATAGTCGAGCCCCGCTGAACGAATGCCATGTACGACTAATTATGAGCAAAGTACTTTATCAAAGCAGTGAAACTTATTTAAAAAAATTACTCAGAAAGCAATTGCCAACGGGTAGCCGATTTTTTTTGTTTGGTTCTAGGGCAAATGGTTCTGCCGGTTTTGCGGCAGATATTGATATTGGTATTTGGCCTCAAGAACCATTGAATGATACAATCCTTTCAAATTGACAGGAAATCATAGAAGAGTCTTTTGTCCCTTATCAGGTTGACTTAGTTTATTTTTCAAATGTTTCCGAACCTTTCAAACAGCAAGCCCTTAAGAAAATTATCCCATGGAACTAAAAGTTTTTAAACAAGCGTTGGAAGGTTTTGACTATTTAGCAAATGTTGATTATAAGGCATTGCAAGGGGTGTTGGATTTGCGTCTGATTGATGGTTTGGAAAATGGTTTGGTGCAAAAAATTGAAATTGTCACGGATCAAAGCTGGAAGTTAATTAAAGCATTTCTCCTCAAACATGAAGGGGTGGACACCAAAACACCAAAGCAAGCGATCAAAGCTTATTATAATGCTGGCTATCTCAATGAAGACGATTATTTATTTTGGATACAAGCAGTCAATGATAGAAATACTCTCAGTCATCGGTATGACGAAGAGGGTTATCAACAAGTTTTAGGTAGAATGTCTGACTATGCAAATTTTTTCAAGAGACTGGTAAAAGCAGTGGAAGAGAAACTGGAAGAATCTAAATAAGGGGGGGCAACCACAAGGGATTGCCCCTACCAAAAATCCCTGTCGTTTTCTTGTTAGATATATAAAAAAGGCTCAAATCCCAAATTGACGAGCAATTTAGAGTGGCTAAAGTTTTTTGGAGTACAAAGCTTTAGCTTTGTAATATTGCAAAAATTACAAAGCTAAAGCTTTGTACTCCAACACCGATGCCATATCGTATCGGGCAACCGCCCCTACGAAAAATCACGGTTTGTAGGGGCAATCCTTTATGGTTGCCCGCCTTACAAGGTTGCTATACTCAAGGAAATTCTTACGAAGAAGTTTTGTTGAATATTGAAGACTTTTTGAAAGGCTCTATATATAACATCTCAGTACAGGACATTTTTTTTCTTGTCATTTCGACCATCGGGAGAAATCTTTGAATTAAATGTACTTCGTTGCGCTATCTCTAATTCCATCGGGTAATCGCTCCAGTTGTTCTTTAGTCCAATTTTCCGAATCGAGTCTTAATAATATGACATCCGCTTAGGGTAGTTTTTTGACTACCTTAACATCGGTAAAAACGCTTATCCCTACGGGGACTAATAAAAACTCAAACAGTCTACCTAAAATCTGATGCCAATAGTTTTTTTCATTGTCATCTTCATTATCCATTATGTTTACTCGGTTGGTTAACACAATAAAATTTTACAATACTCTATTAAATAATTCAAGTCTTAACGGACAGACTATGCTTACACTGAATACCTAAATACAATCCGTTGACTCCCCATACAAATCCCTGCTAAAAAAAAATCCCTGTAGTTTTCTTGTTAGATATATAAATAAAAGCCGCATTGCAGAAATAGCGCAAAAAAAAAATGGCAAAAATTGGAAATTTGTTCGTCTAGTAATACTGTCAACATTGAGCCTCTAGTAATAAGCAATATTAAACCTGTCATCAAATAATATTTTGAATCTTTAAAATCCATTAAAATTCAAAATGTTAAAACGATTTTTGCTATTTTTAGGTCAATTTGTAAATTTTTTTTTTAAAACCTAATAGGAGGAAAACTAAGGCTGAAAAACCAAAGGGACTAGTACACTGTCAATTTGTTTTTTTGGAGTACAAAGCTTTAGCTTTGTACTGTCTGACAAAGCTAAAGCTTTGTACTCCAACCCCAAAAACTTATGGAGGAAAACTAAGGCTGAAAAACCAAAGGGACTAGTACACTGTCAATTTGTTTTTTTGGAGTACAAAGCTTTAGCTTTGTACTGTCTGACAAAGCTAAAGCTTTGTACTCCAACCCCAAATAACATATATGACAGCGTACTAGCACATCCCACTGTTGCATACCCGGGCAACTAATTAATAATTACGGGCAAACGTCTGGGCTGATATTTAGCCCTTTAACTGTAAGTTAAACAACGCTTTTAGAATTTGTTATCTACATACTATACAAGGAGCAACTATGAACTACCTTAAATTGTGGGCTTCGTTGGTCATTTTTTTCCTGTTATCTTTATCAGGAAAGGCTTTTGCTGATCTAACTGATCTCGGAGAAATCGTTGCAGATTTAAGTGAACCCTTGGTCACAACCGTGCCAAGCACAATCAATAAGGCATCGGTGGTTGATAACGGGGATTATTATATCCTAAACACGGGCAAAAAAGCGTCTTTTCTCAGACTAGAGAACACTTATCTGCTCGTTAGTGACAGTAAAATCACTTCACCAGCGGCATTGTAAAACTTCATTCAAAGCCAGTTCGGTAGTCAACTTAAGGTTGTGACAGAGCATTCCGTGGGTGAATTGGTTGCGGTTGAAATCACCGAGTTTGGGGATACCTCCCAAATTTTGTCTGATCTGGCACAGATTGATCCCTCCATATCTTTTGTTTCTCAGGTATTGATAAACCCTAAAACGGGCGCCAAACTGGGGGTTGTGCCTGAAATCATTGTTCGTATTGCTCAAACAGCTGATTTGGATGAAGTGCTGACGGCCTTGCAGGCACATGACTTATCGTTGATTTCCAAACTGGCTTTTACGGACAGAGAGTATCAATTTGCAATTGATGAAGACATCACAGATATAGGCAGGATTTTTGAAATCACCCAGGCAGTGGCTGCACTGCCGTCTATTGAGTGGGCGGAACCGAATTTTATTGCCGCTGCGGAAAAAACAGTCTTTACCCCCAATGATCCGTTATTCGGAGATCAGTGGCATTTGCATAATACCGGCCAAGGTGGCGGACTTAGCGACGCTGATGTGGATGCCCCTGAAGGTTGGGATATCTCAAAGGGCACTGGCGCGGTAATTGCCGTGTTTGATGACGCGGTGGAGACCACCCATGAAGATTTGACGATTTGGTCTAACCCGGGCGAAACCGGCAGTGGCAAAGAATCCAACGGGGTTGATGACGATGGTAATGGTTATATTGACGATTACCAAGGCTGGGATTTTGGGGGGAATGATAATGATCCCAATCCAGCTACCGCTAATGATAATCATGGTACCGCTGTTGCGGGCGTTGCGGGAGCAACCGGTAATAACAGTGTGGGTGTCACAGGTAGTGCCGTGGAAGCTGCGATTCTGCCAATCCGATCCGGCTCTATGAGTTGTACAAATTGGGGTAATGCCATGCGTTATGCTGGCAAATACGCCGATGTCGTTAATAACAGTTGGGGTATCGGCGGCTGTGAAAGTGCGTTAAATTCTGCCATTTCCGATGTGGTGAATGGTAATATTCCCGGTGCGCGTCGCGGTACTAAAGGTACGCCGGTGTTATTTGCAACTGGGAATTCTGCAAGCGGATGGAAGAGATTCACTTTAAGTGGATTTCCGGCCGGTACTTATACTTTTAGTTGGCAATTTCTGAAAGACTGGAGTATTTCCCAAGGTTACGATACTATCTGGCTGGATAATATCACTTGGCCGGGTGGAGATACGACGGATTTTGAAAGCGATAGCGTAGGTTCGGTGCCCAGCGGCTTTACGAGTTATGGTGATGCTCAGTGGGCGGTGGTCAGTGATGGTGCTCATGCTTGGAATGCCAGTGGCAAATCTGTCAAAGCTGCCACCATCGGGGACAGTCAGCAAAGCGTTTTAGAGATTAATAAAGCGGTAGGGGCAGGGACTTTATACTTCTGGGTGTGGGTGTCTTCTGAATATAATGCAGATTATATGAATTTTTATCTGAATGGTACCCACTATTTTCAATCTGCGCCCGGGCAATACGGAGTCCATCAAAACAGTGTCGGCTATCCAGCTTCCAACTCAGATACGATTGCCATCGGTGCCAGTCATGATGGACTCGGGAATCTGGAACAACGTAGTGCTTACAGCCAGTTTGGTCCAGAGGTTGACGTGGTAGCACCTAGTAATGGTGGTGCCAGTGGAATTACTACCACCGACCGCACTGGCAGTGTTGGATACGCTAACGGCAATTATACGTCTGACTTCGGCGGCACTTCTTCAGCAACTCCTCTAGTAGCTGGTATTGTTGCCAACATCATTACCCATGCTCCGACACTGACAGCGGCTGAAATACGTGATATTTTGCATCAAGGATCTGACCAGATCGGCCCTTATGCCTATCCCGGTGGGAGAAATGACTATTATGGCTACGGGCGTGTCAATTTGGAGAAGGCATTACAGGCGGCAACTACTAACTCGACGCTATCCGTCACCAAATCCGGTTCAGGCAGCGGTCAAGTGACGAGTTCTCCAGCCGGCATTAACTGCGGCACCGATTGCGATGAAGCTTACAATCAAGGTACTTCAGTCACCTTGACGGCAACGCCCGTTTCAGGTTCAACCTTCACAGGTTGGAGTGGTGGCGGTTGTAGTGGTACGGGAAGTTGTACGGTGACTATGAACAACGATTTAACCGTCACGGCGACATTCCAGCTAGTTCAAAGGACTCTTACCATTAATAAATCCGGTACGGGAAGTGGTACGGTTACCAGCTCTCCCCCTGGAATTAATTGTGGTACGGATTGTTCCCATGACTACAATCAGGGTACTTCTGTCACTTTGACGGCTCAAGCTGATTCCGGCTCAACCTTCACGGGTTGGAGTGGTGGCGGTTGTAGTGGTACGGGAAGTTGTACGGTGACTATGAACAACGATTTAACCGTCACGGCGACATTCCTGCTAGTTCCACCAGTTCAAAAGACTCTTACCATTAATAAATCCGGTACGGGAAGCGGTACGGTTACCAGCTCTCCCCCTGGAATTAATTGTGGTACGGATTGTTCCCATGACTACAATCAGGGTACTTCTGTCACTTTAACGGCGACATCTGATTCAGGTTCAAGCTTCACGGGTTGGAGTGGTGGCGGTTGTAGTGGTACGGGAAGCTGTACGGTGACTATGAACAACGATTTAACCGTCACGGCGACATTCCTGCTAGTTGCACCCGATCAAAAGACTCTTACCATTAATAAATCCGGTACGGGAAGCGGTACGGTTACCAGTTCTCCCTCTGGAATTAATTGTGGTACTGACTGCACAGAAGACTATACAGCAGGCACAAGTGTGCTGCTGACGGCAACACCGGCATCAGGTTCGGTCTTTGTTGATTGGACTAATTGTCCTGCCCCTAGTGGCTCTACATGTACCGTTCTGATGTCTCAGGATCAACAGCTTACCGCAAAGTTTGAGCCTATTAATAGTGATATTAGAGCAAATGATGTTGTTATTGACTTTGGCTCACAATATGGTATTTGGGCATGGATGAATAACAATTCTTGGGCTGATATTCATAGCCTATCACCCATGAGCATGGTCGTTGGCGACATTGATGCTAGTGGTCAGGACGATATCATTATTGACTTTGGTTCACCAAATGGTATTTGGGTCTTGATGAATGGCAGCACCTGGGTTAAATTGCATTCTTTGTCAGCTGAGAGCATGACCACGGGACATATAGATGCTGGTGGTATGGCCGATGTTGTTATTGACTTTGGCTCACAATATGGTATTTGGGTCTTGATGAATGGCAGCACCTGGGTTTCATTGCATTCTTTGTCACCTGAGAGCATGACCACGGGAGACATAGATGGTGGTGGACTGGCTGATGTTATTATTGACTTTGGCTCAGATGGGATTTGGGTATGGATGAATAATAGCACCTGGGTTCAATTGCATTCTTTGTCACCTGAGAGCATGACCACGGGAGATATAGATGGTGGTGGACTGGCTGATGTTATTATTGACTTTGGCTCAGATGGGATTTGGGTATGGATGAATAATAGCACCTGGGTTTCATTGCATTCTTTGTCAGCCAATAGCATGACCACAGGAGATATAGATGGTAATGGTCAGGCCGATGTTATTATTGACTTTGGCGAACCGATTGGGATTTGGATATGGCTGAATAACCACAGCTGGGTTAAATTGCATTCTTTGTCACCCGATAGCATGACCACGGGATACTTGGATAATAATGCTCAGGCAGATGTCGTTATTGATTTTGGCTCACCCTTTGGAATTTGGCTCAGGATGAATAATAGCAGTTGGGTTAAATTGCATTCAATCTCACCCGAGAGCATGGTAACGGGGAACATAGATGGGCTGCCATCTCTTAGTCACACTGACATCACGACTCAGGAGGGACCAGCCGAGCTAGACAATGCTGAGTCCTTACCAAAAGCTGAGACTATGTCCTTGCCAACAGAGTGAGGCATAAACGCTAGATAATTGAGCGTAGGAAGGTTATTTATTTTAGGGTGGGTTTTGCTATCGCAAAACTCACCTTTTTTTTTGTATAAAAGGTAGGGGCAACCATAAAGGATTGCCCCTACAATAACAATTTATATTGTAGGGGCAACCCCTTGTGGTTGCCCTGTCATGATTTTGAATTGAAACGCGATAAAAAAAATCCTATTTCTTAAAGAAATAGGATTTTTAGATTGCTAACAAGCTGTTGGGCGTACCTTGCACCGTTTTCGCGCATAAAAAAAACCGTGCAAGGTACGCCTGGATGATAAACACACACGATGTATCAATGGCTATTAACAATCACCTTTATGAGCCCTAAAAGGCCAGGGATGATCACAAATTTTATGGTTTGGATTGATATTTAATAGACTCAACAGTTAGCATTAAACACCCACGCAATAATAAAGCCAGTCAAAAAATGAAATCTTGACAGACAATAATTATTTGTAGTACTCTTCGCTTGAAGCTTATATATAATTAACAATCGAATCGCCTCAAAATCTGTGTAGGGGCAATCCCTTGTGGTTGCCTTAATTATATATATAATTAAAGGTGATAGATGGTTTATCACCCAAGGGAGCTTGCCCCTTAGACATAACCAAAGCTGCTTTTTGTGGTTTTGGCGTTTTAAAGTAAGAGATTTATAATGTCATGTCTATCATTGGTGCGTGCAAGTCACATATCTTATTTTTCATAAAACCTACTAAATTCATGGAGTAATACATGAAAAAACAATTAACCCTCTTGAGTGTCTTGGTAATGCTGTTGGGATTGTTCACAACCTCTATCGCAAGTGCAGGTGCTTTCTATAGGATAGCCCATCGGGCTGCTCATGGTTTGGCACAAACTACTTGGGACAATCTTGGTCAGGATTGCACCAAGACAAGTGTATTTGTTCAGATGCTCGCTGATGGTGTGGATGATGCGGTAAACGATATTGGGACAAAGTATAGGGGACGATCTGCTGAAGATTTTGGTCATGGGTACATTGATGGACTAATGGATGTGTTGGATAAGATCGTCGATAGGTGCGTGGATGAGTGTCAGATGCTCGGTACGGCAAGTGGAGAATGGTCTGCTAAAATGTTCTGTCGAGTTGCCTGGGCGATTGGAAAAGCTCCAAGTTTCACGGTTAGACTTGTGAATATAAGGGGTTCTATTTGTGGGGGTGCCTATAGGCTGGGTTGTGAATCGACTTTTGTTAGGACTACGGATAACATGTGCCCCAAGTATGCACATTCACCTGCCCTTAGCCGCTTTTACAGAGCCGCAGATAATGGTTGTTGTTCGTATAATCCATTGAACTAACTAAGGATTGGTAACACCTGGGCGTCCAAGATAAATCTTGGACTCCTAAAATGAGGTGGTGCGACTCGTTTGACCTAATTCAGTAAGGAAAACAAAGTCTTAAAGTAAAATTTATGATATGGTGTGAATGGATTCGCCTCGTGAGACAGCCACGAGAAAGCAACGACCGGTGGTATAGCAGTTGGGTATTGCCAGTGCAAGGTCTCAAAGCCTCAAAAGGGCAAGCGTTACGGATAGTGAGAAATCACATTTGGATATATTTTTAAGGTCGGTAATTTAGATTCTTGGAGTAAATTGAATCGAGGGATGTCCAATTAATGAGAGAAGTTATTGATAGATATTCTACTTAGCACTTGTCTTTGCTAATACTA
This sequence comes from Candidatus Thiomargarita nelsonii, assembly GCA_000785145.2. Lineage (GTDB taxonomy): Bacteria > Pseudomonadota > Gammaproteobacteria > Beggiatoales > Beggiatoaceae > Thiomargarita > Thiomargarita nelsonii_B. The sequence goes on along the minus strand of JSZA02000028.1, from coordinate 37,228 downwards.
GGAGCCGGATGAGCGTGAAAGTCTCAAGTCCTGTTTTGCAGACTGGCCTTGTAAGGTGTATTCCATACTCTTGCCAACATGGGAGATAAGGGTAGTGACTTACATCGCCAAGTTAACGATAATGGTTGTTGCTCGTATAATCCCTATTAAGTAGCTGGCTAGTCCAATATTTTCTCGTTCCTTTGCCTCGCAAAAATGCCATATCGTGCCGACTATGTAGGGTGGATTAAGCGATAGCGTATCCACCCTACATGTATGGATTTTCCTTAACTTAATGGCATTGACGCGAGGCAAAGGAATGCCTGCCTCGACGCTCCGCGTCGAATTTATAGGAAAAATGCAATGTCAAAACAACTTTTCATACTCATACTGATGTTGGGTTCACTCACGGCTTGTAGTGGAAATGGTAGTCATCCCGAACCCGATAGGAGTGAACCGATGAATACGGGTAGTTCTTTTTACAAGATAGGCAACAATGCCGCTAAATCTACGGCCAAAAGTGCTTGGGACAGTTTGGGCCCTAATTGTCAACAAATCCCCTCTTTTGTTCAAATCATCGAAGATAGCATGGATGATGTGGTCGCCGATTTGGGCACAAGATACAAAGGGCAATCTGCTCAGGATTTTGGTGAGGGTTATCTCGATGGTTTGTCTAGTGTACTGAATGATGTGCGTACCCAATGCCCAAAAATGATAACTCAAATAGATCAACTTGAGCAGTTTTGTCGGAGTAAGTTTTAATGAAAAAATTATTTTTAATCTTAATCGCAAGCGTTCACTATAATGTGATTGCACAAGACGTGATGTTTACACCGAGAATCGAGACAGGTGCCTGGTCGTTTAATAGTGTGCGACTCGTTTGACCTAATTCCGTAAGGAAAACAAAGTCTTAAAGTAAAATTTCTTATATGGTGTGAATGGATTCGCCTAGCTAGGCAGCAGCTAGAAAGCAGAGGCCGGTGGTAGTATCGCCAGTGCAAGGCTTCAAAGCTTCAAAAGAGCAAGCGTTATGGATAGTGAGAAATCACACTTGGATATATTTTTAAGGTCAATAAACGACAGACTCCTTGGGGTCAAAAGGTTTTTAGGTATATAGGTCAGCAATTGCCTGTATGCGTTGCCCGATACACATTCGATTATTGAATATAACCTAAGTCCACAGGTAAACATATAAGAGAAACGAGTAAAAACGATGTACAAGTCACTTGCAGGAGCGCAAGAGGAGTGTGCAAACACTTAGCGACGGCATCGGGTAGGATAGAGTGGGAAGCCAAAGCCAGTTGAAACCATCTATGGGGGATACTGGATATGCTGATTCACTCTCGGAATAATTGTGTTATAAATTCAATGGAACAAATGACGGGCAACCGTCTAAAAACGATTAGGTAATACCTACAATTATGAATATACTTTGGCAACACCCGAATCCTTCAGAGGTAAATGTTTTTGCGCGCGCGCAAAAACAATTTACCTCTGAGTGGATTCCCGTGTCTCACCTTGGCAGATTGAGATACGAGAGTATTGAATCTGTCATGGCTAAATGGGATTGGGATAAACTCTGCTTTCATCTGGGGCAAGGTGCGCCGACTTGTGTTCAATTTGCAAAAGCGAATTTATAAAGCTACAAAAGCAGGTCGGTATAGTAAAGCACGAAACTTGATGTACCTATTGCAAAACTCGTATTATGCAACGCTTTTAGCAGTGCGAACCGTCACAACGGAAAATAAAGGAAAACGCTTTGTTTTCCGCCGGAGTAGATAGAGTTAAAGTCAATACGCCTAAAAGAAAGATGGCTTTAGTTAAAGATATGTTAGATACAATCCAACGTGGTTGGGACAAATACAGACCTAAGCCTGCTAAGCGTATATACATCCCGAAAGCAAACGGAAAGCTTAGACCATTGGGCATACCAACCATTAAGGATAGGGCAATGCAAGCAGTCACTAAAAATGCACTTGAACCATTTTATGAGGCGAAGTTTGAATCGAGTAGCTACGGGTTCAGACCAGCTATGGGGTGCCATGATGCGATTGAAAAAATTGCAGCGGTACTACTCAAAAAACAGAAATGGGTGCTAGATGCAGATATAAAAGGCTGTTTTGACAACATTGACCACAAATTTCTAGCATCGCAAATTGATACACATTGGAGACCGATAGTAAAAAGATGGCTAAAGGCTGGATATATGGAGAAATCCGATTATAATCAGACCAATATGGGAACGCCTCAAGGTGGGACTATATCACCACTATTAGCTAATATAGCCCTCGACCAAATGGAAACAGACCTGATTGAGCACTTACGCTCCTTAAAAGGCTGGAAAACGAAAATCGGTTCAACAACCGTCAGCATACGTACCAAAGTCAAGAAAGCTAAGAAATCCCAAAAGGAGATAAAGAAAGCTCAAACTGAGCTAAAGAAATCTCAAAAGGAGTCGAAAGGGACTCAAGAGGGGGTAAAGAAGTCCTACAAAACTAGGAATAAGCTAAAACTTGACCTAATTAGATACGCTGATGACTTTGTAGTAATCCATGATGAAAAAGAGGTTATTGAGGAATCCAAGAGATTTATAGGCAAATGGCTTGAAGTTAGAGGATTAACTCTATCTGAGGAAAAAACAAAAATTGTTCACTCGACTGAGGGCTTTGATTTTCTGGGGCATCATATCAGGCACTATGAAAATCGGGTTAAAGGGACGTACAAGCTAAAATTATTAAACGGTACCCCTACTGAACAACGACGGGCTAAGGCAACTGATCCTGTACTACGAGTGGAACCAACTAAAGAAAAGATAAAACTTCACTATCGGGAGATAAGTGATACTATTTGGAAGTTAAAAACGGCAACCCCAGTGCAATTAATTGCACAACTTCAACCCAAAATATCGGGTTGGGCTAACTACTATAAAACAGTGCATTCGAGTGAGGCATTCAACAAACTCGACCACTTACTGTGGAAAAGATTATATCAATGGGCATGTCGCAGACACCCAAATAAAGGCAAACGTTGGGTGGCAGATAAGTATTTTGGCACTGTCAATGGTAGAAAATGGACTTTTGCTCAAATAGTGGGCAAATGTATTGACAGAAAAATCGTCAAATATCTCAAGGGATATTCCAAGCACAAAGAAACAACGGGGAGTTATGCTAGAGTTGGTTACGATAGGTCATATTACGACGGTGATACTGCCTACTGGGCAGAAAGGCTTTCCAAAGGCTATGGCAACGTTACACCGTCAAAAGCGAAAATGCTAAAAAGACAAGATGGGATTTGTCCTGTATGCTCGTTCCGGTTTACAAATATAGACCTACCGGAGGCACACCACATACACCCCCGCCATTTAGGAGGTGAGGACACTTACTTGAACCTAGTATTGGTTCACCTACACTGTCACGACAAAATCCATCGGGAGAGTAAAGGTATCAAAGGCAAAAAGGTTAGCCAGACTAGCCCTGAATTACAAGGGTTTTTGAACAACGGTATGGCACCCGCCTTTCAAGCAAAAGATGCAACTCTGACGGATACGGTCTTTAGAGTTGGAGAAGGTGCAGGAATAATAACACCTGTACCGGACGAAAAGAAATCAAGCGCAGATACCTCTACTGTACTTAGAACCGGAAAAGGCGCAGGCATAATAACACCTGCACCGGACGATAACAAGGAAACTTAAAACCGTCTAAGTAGCTAGGAGATTTACTATAAAGTTCTTGGAGTAAATTGACTCAGGGGATGTCCCCACAATTAATGAGAGAAGTTATTGATAGATATTCTACTTAGCATTAGTTTATGCTAATCCGAGGAGCCGGATGAGCTTGAAAATCTCAAGTCCGGTTTTGAAGACTGGCTTTGTGGGGTGCATCTCAAACTCCCGCCACCACGGGGGATAAGGGGAGTGACCTGCATCGCCAAGTTTAACAAACTATCTGCCGATATGTTTGATGAAGGCAAACAGCGTACCTGGTTCGATTTTTCTGAAGTCATGGGCGTCGTTCAGTTGGGGGGTACCCTCAAAATGAATCAATTTTATGTGGATGCTTATGCACAGCAATCGAGCACTGCCTCGGGCGATCCCAACAATGAAACCCTTGTAGAAAATGGAATAGATTCCTACCTGTCTCAGGATGCCGATTTTGATCGCTCAGAATATAGTTTCCTTATTGGGTATCAACTTTCTCAACTTTCCTTGTTTGGCGGGTATAGATATCAACAGACTGAAATTGAGGAATCTTTGGAAAACCCACCAACAGTGACGGGGAAAACAAGAGGGCCTGATACTTGGGATATTAATATTGACTCAAGGGGATACTTTTTCGGTGCGAATTATCTTGTGCCCATTGAGTTTAATAGTTCATTTGTTCTAAGTGGAACGATAGGCTTTTTTGAACACGACTATGAAAATGCCTATACCCAGGATTTCGGTGGGAGTGGTCCATTCTCGAAATCAGAGATGTTATTTGATGTTGAAGCAGATGATGTCATTGAGCTTGGATTAGGTTTAACTTATATTCGCAAATTAAATCATCAACTGGATTTAAAAGTATTAGGGCAGTTAAATTATTACACTTTCGATGAAAATATTGACTTAAAAAGTCGAGGAGATGATGGCGTTATTTCTGCGGGGGCTATCGACTTTGAAGCTGATGAGCTCAACTTTCAATTGAGAGTGGGATTAGATTATCATTTCTGATGACACACGTAGTCGCTGGCGTTATCTATAACGCCCAAGGTAAAATTTTACTCGCCCGCCGCCTTGAGCATACTCACCAAGGCGGCTTATGGGAATTTCCGGGGGGGAAATGTGAACAGGGGGAATCCGTCCCACAAGCATTAGCACGGGAATTACAAGAAGAATTAGGTATCGTCGTACAACAGGCACGCCCCCTCATTCGCGTTGCTCATGCTTATCCTGATAAAAAAATACTGTTAGATGTGTGGCGTGTTGAAGCATGGTTGGGCGCACCCTGGGGGCGCGAGGGGCAAACCGTGCAATGGTGTCATGCTCAAGATTTAAAAAAATTCAAATTTCCAGCGGCTAATGTGCCTATCATCAGAGCGGTACAATTGCCCTCCTTATATTTAATTACCCCTGAGCCAATATCTCTAACAGATAAAAAGTTTTTTTATCGCTTAGAAGCCTGTTTAGAGGGCACCTCTTCATTGGTGCAATTACGGGCCAAAAATCTATCTGATCGCGATTATTGTTATTGCGCTGAAAAGGCATTAAAGTTATGTGATCGCTACCATGCACAATTATTGCTCAATGCCACCCCTGAAATGGCTTTATCGGTGGGAACGCATGGGGTGCATTTAAATAGTAAACGCCTATTGGCATACACGGAGCGACCTTTAGGGACAAACTTATTGATAGCCGGCTCTTGTCATACTTTAGAAGAAATTGAACAAGCCAATCGGATCAATACAGATTTTATCGTATTAAGTCCCGTGCGTACCACCACCTCTCATCCTGATGCGCCACCTTTAGGCTGGCATAAATTTTATCAATTAACAGAACAAGCAAAGTGTCCAGTATTTGCACTCGGCGGGATGAGTGTGGCGGATATCCCAAAAAGCTGGGCGCACGGGGCACAAGGCATTGCTGCTATTCGGGCTTTGTGGGCGCCTCGAAATTAAAAAAATTGTCCCATTGTTTATCTAAAATGGCACTGGCATCCTGTAAATTAAGAACTTTCAGGATACCCCCCTCTTGCTCCCTTAAAATACCCTCTTCCCGCAACTTACGTATCCCATCATCGACTTCAAAATCAATCTCAGTACCATACTTATTCTTGAGATAGCCCTCAATTTTCCGGTCAAGTGCCTCCTTGGTGTAATCCTTATCGGACTCGGCATGAAGGAAAAAATAAGCCAAGATGGCTTCCTTACCTTCCTCTTCCTCAGCCAGATCAATGAGATAGTTCATGACACCCACATTGTTATCCAGATTATGAAAATACAGATTGCGTGACAAAGTCATCATATACTTAGTGCGCTGATTGAAAATATTCATAATCTGACGAACGATAATCGCTATCAAACCCACAAAGGCACCAATAAGCAAAACAAGGTTCGCAGCCGCCGCAACCACTTTGCCGATAGTGGTGAATATCCCAAAAAGCGTACCACCACCCCCCGTGATTGCCAGCTTGATCTTATCAAATAACTTGAGCCGCACTTCTTGGTTAGGAAACAGCATTTCCAAATCCGTTCGGGGCAGATCTTTAAACAACTTCAAAAAAACTTGCTCATCAGAAACCCCCTCTGGCAAATTTTGACGGGATTTCTGTACTTGCTTTCTAGCCTTTTTTTCAAACTGATTTTTGCTCTCTAGATCGCTTTGGGGATTATCCGCTTCCCATTTATTAAGCAGATCATCAACCCGTTGATCTTCTGTTTTAAACTTCAACAGTAGAAAAAGGCGCTTGTAAATAGGTATCTCAATCGCCTTTTTGGAGAAAAAGAGAGATTGCCAAGTGCGCTTATAATCAACCCGCATGGCAGAGCCGCGAAAATAAACAACCAGTTTTTCAAAATCATCCAAATCGACCCAGACATTAAGCCCATAGTATGAATCGGCACTGATGGCACGATTGATATCCTCATTCGTCAGTTCTTCATAATTGGCATTATTGAGCAACTGACGAATTTCCGAGTCTAGCGTATCACGGAGATTTTGTTTATCTTCATCGGAATAATCATGTTGAGAGACAATATCCGTATCAGGATTGAAAGGCGTATAGCAACGTTTCAACTCCTCTGAGTGAGCATGAAATTTGTAATGATAAAGGGCACCAAAGATCGTGCAAAACTCCTTAAATTGTTGTCCCTCATCACTCCAATGGGGCGCATCTAATAAATCGGCCACAATTTCCTGCCTGCCAATGGGGATAAAACGTTCCCGACTTTCTTCGGTGGAAGACATAAGGTTTCCTATTGGTTTTGTTGTTAGAGATAATTATTATATGAACACGCGACGCAGATCGTCGAATTTAAACTGATAACTGATAACTGATAACTTAAAAATGAGTTGGTTTGAAAAATTATTACCCACCCGTATTCGCACAGACGGAAAAAGTAGACGTTCAGTACCAGAAGGTGTTTGGAGCAAATGCCCTGTTTGTCAAGTTGTATTATACAGCCCTGAATTAGAACGTCATCAAAATGTTTGCCCCAAATGTAAACATCATTTACGTATTGGGGCACGTCAACGTTTAGAAACTTTTCTTGATCCCGAACCACGCGAAGAAATTGGAGCCGAATTAGCCCCCATTGATCGTCTAAAATTTCGTGATAGCAAAAAATATAAAGACCGTTTGGCACAAGCACAAAAGGCAACCGGTGAAAAAGATGCCTTATTAGTCATTAAAGGTCAAGTCCACGGAGTCGCATTAGTTGCCAGTGCCTTTGAATTTAAATTTATGGGCGGCTCAATGGCGAGCGTCGTTGGTGAACGCTTTATACGTGGTATCAATGTCGCTATTGAAGCCCAAATACCTTTCGTCTGTTTTTCAGCCAGTGGCGGAGCGCGTATGCAAGAGGCTCTCTTTTCGCTGATGCAGATGAGCAAAACCAGTGCAGCCCTTAATCGCCTTAATCAACATGGCTTACCCTTTATATCAATATTAACCGATCCAACGATGGGGGGAGTCTCAGCCAGTCTCGCCATGCTGGGGGATATTAATATTGCTGAACCCAACGCCCTTATTGGTTTTGCAGGGCCGCGTGTTATTGAACAAACCGTGCGTGAAACGCTACCCGAAGGTTTTCAACGTAGTGAATTTTTGCTCAAACATGGTGCCATCGATATGATCGTAGATCGTCGTGATATGCGCGAACGCATTGCCTCTTTGTTGAGTATTTTAACGCATCAACTCTCCCCTGAGAAACCGCCCGTGGTGATGTTAACTTCCCCTGACGATGCTGAGCCAGCTGTAGAAAATTAAAGATTCTCCCTTTTCAACCCCCATTTTTATGGGGGTATTTTTCAAAACCATCCCAAAAAATTTCCCCGCCTCCTGAAAAATCATAACGATACAACTGTTCAACTCGCTTTTTATTTAATTTTTTTATATCAATTATAGAAAAAAATTAGCTCTAAAAATTAGTAACACTAACAGCGTATTAAAAATAAAGATATAAAAATCATATAGATATATACTTAAAAAATTGTGTATTATTTATAAAAGTTAAGACAGTCATCACACCAATCATTATAAAAATTGTTTATATCATGCCATCTGAAAATCTTGCCACCACATTAAATGAATATCGTGTCATTCGGCGTAATGGTCAATTAAGCCATTTTGATGCCAATAAAATTGCGATTGCCATGACTAAAGCCTTTTTGGCTGTTGAAGGCGATACCGCGACGGCCTCAACTCGCATACAGAATGCAGTGCATTCTCTTACTAATCAAGTCATTAAAGGCATCAGTCGGCATGAAAACACCGTACCTATTGAAGATATACAAGATCAAGTTGAGTTAGCTTTAATGCGAGCTGGCTTTCATAAAGTGGCGCGTGCTTATGTACTTTATCGTGAAGAACACGCCCATTTACGCGCTGAAAAACAGGAAAAAACCGTGATATATGTCACGGATAGTACGGGACAACGTCGCCCCTTAGATGAAGAACATTTACGGGCACAAGTGATCGAGGCTTGTGCCGATTTAGCAGACGTTAACGCTGAACATATTTTCGATGAAAGCCTCAAAAATATATTTGACGGGATTTCCGAACAGGATGTTAAGCATACCCTAGTGATGACGACCCGCACTTTCATTGAAAAAGAGCCAAATTATACTTATGTCGCGGCTCGCTTATTGTTGGATCAACTGCGCTCTGAGGCCTTAAATTTTGTCAATCAGGAGACGCATGATTATCCAGACTATTTTAAGAGCTATATCAAATGCGGTATTGATCATGAATTATTAGCGCCACAATTGGCGAAATTTGATCTGGAAAAATTGGGCAAAGCCTTAGTCGCAGATCGCGACTTACAATTTACCTATTTGGGCTTGCAAACTTTATATGATCGTTATTTTTTGCATTGGGATGACACTCGTTTTGAATTACCCCAAGCATTTTTTATGCGCGTATCAATGGGGCTTGCACTCAATGAGCCTAATCACGATGATTGGGCGATTAAATTTTATAACTTATTGTCCCAATTTGACTTTATGAGCAGCACACCCACGCTGTTCAACTCAGGCACTTTGCGTCCGCAATTATCCAGTTGCTATCTCACCACAGTGCCTGACGATTTAGAAGGTATTTTTGATGCGATAAAAGATAATGCCCTGTTGTCTAAATTTGCTGGCGGATTGGGTAATGATTGGACACCTGTGCGGGGCATGGGATCGCATATCAAAAGCACCAATGGAAAATCACAAGGCGTGATCCCCTTTTTAAAAGTAGCCAACGACACCCTAGTTGCTTGCAACCAATCCGGCAAAAGACGCGGATCAGGCTGCGCTTATCTGGAAACCTGGCACATTGACATCGAAGAATTTTTAGAACTCCGCAAAAACACGGGAGATGAACGCCGTCGCACCCACGATATGAACACGGCTGCCTGGATACCCGATGAAATGATGAGGCGGGTTTATGAAAATAAAGAATGGACACTATTTTCTCCGAATGATGTACCTGGATTACATGACTTGTATGGTGAGGCTTTTAAAGAGGCTTATGAAAAATATGAAGCGGCAGCCCAAGCCGGAAAAATTAAAATCTGGAAACGGGTTTCAGCAGTGGGGCTGTGGAGAAAAATGCTCACGATGCTGTTTGAAACGGGGCATCCTTGGCTGACATTTAAAGACAGTTGCAATCTGCGGAGTCCACAACAACATGCGGGTGTCGTTCATAGCTCTAATTTATGTACTGAGATCACCCTAAACACCAAAGCGGCTGAAGAGATTAGCGTTTGTAACTTAGGATCGATTAATTTACCCGCCCATATTAAAAACGGCAAATTAGATACCGATAAATTACAAGGCACCATTCGTACTGCGATGAGAGCATTAGATAATGTCATCGACATTAACTACTACTCCGTCCCTGAAGCACGTACCGCTAACATGCGCCACCGCCCCGTTGGCTTAGGCGTGATGGGCTTTCAAGATGCCCTATACAAATTACGCATACCTTATGCCAGTCAAAAAGCCGTAGAATTTGCTGATTACGCGCAAGAAATCATCAGCTACTATGCCATTTCCGCTTCTGCTGACTTAGCAGAAGAACGCGAACATTATTCTAGCTTTGATGGATCATTATGGAGTCAAGGCATTTTGCCGATTGATAGTATTCAAAAACTGGCAGACGTGCGTGGCAAATATTTGGAAATGTCCACCACCTCCACCCTTGATTGGGATAGTCTGCGTGAGCGCATCAAAAGGGTGGGGCTGCGTAATTCTAATACAATGGCGATTGCTCCGACTGCCTGTGTTGCCGGAGATACGTTAATCTTATCTTCAGAAGGATTAGTGCCGATAGAAACTCTCGTTGCCTCAACAGAGCAATGGCAATCTATCAATATACAAGTTATGCAAGAATCAAACTTAGCCCATTCTGATCAACTTTATCAGAATGGGCTAAAAGATACCTTGCGGATCGTGACTAAACGGGGTTCTAATATTACCGGAACACCTAATCATCGTCTTAGAGTACTCAGTGATAACGGTGAATATGTCTGGAAATACCTGAGTGAAATCTGTGTTGGGGACGAAGTCATACGCCGTTTAGGTGGGCATCAAGAATTGCTGGCTAATAAACCATACATGGCATTGCAAATCCCCAAGAACACGATTAATCAAAAAACTGTCAGTTTGCCGGCAGAATTGACTGAAGATGTCGCATATTTACTTGGCTTAGGTCATTACACAAAAAAAGAAGCCTTAGTCGATTGGATTGAAGTCAATGGTTTGTCCAGAGGGGAGGCGTTTATTCCTCAAATTGTCCTGCAATCGCGTACCAGTGTCTTAGCTGCTTTTATCAGTGGTTTATTTGTAGCAGACGGTACCGTAGAAGACTGCCATGTTGAATTAGGCACAGTCAGCAAAAACTTAGCCAACCAAGTTAAGGTGAGTTTAGAAAGCATGGGTATCGTGACGACCTTATCTGGGACATTGGGTAAACGTCCTGTTTATCGTGTCCGTACTAGCAATGTTCTGGCAACTCAGCGATTTTCTGAAATTGTAGGTTTTGGCGTGTCTCGGAAAAACGCTAAACTCAAGGAGAGTCTTGCTGATTGCGTCTCAGAAACAGATATGCGGCATAATGTTAAAAACACCGCTTTAATCGTTGAATTTATTGCGGCTGCTCGAAAAGCTTGTGTTGAGGAAAGCCTATTGAATAATGTGGCTTGTTCTAAAACCAATGGCGCGTTAAATATCCATCTAGCACGTCAGCTTATCGCAAAATATCCTGAAATGGCAAATAGCAAGTTAGGTTCTATTCTTAGCCAAGGGGAAGTGTATTTTGAGAAAGTGGTCGAAATTACCCATTCTCGTGATATGACTTATGATTTACAAGTCCCTGAAAAAAACACTTATATTGCGAATGGTTTTGTGAGCCACAACACCATTTCCAATATATGCGGCGTCACTCAATCCATTGAGCCGACTTACCAAAACCTATTTGTCAAATCGAACTTATCAGGTGAGTTTACCATCATCAATCCTTATCTGGTACAAGACCTTAAAGCACTTAACCTTTGGGATGAAGTGATGCTGAATGACTTGAAATTTTGTGATGGTCGCATCCGCGACATTGAGCGTATTCCAGAAGAACTTAAAACGCTGTATGCCACCGCCTTTGAAATTGACCCAGCATGGCTCGTGGAGGCTGCGTCGCGGCGACAAAAATGGATAGATCAAGCGCAATCGCTCAATTTATATATGCTAGAGCCCTCAGGCCCCCAACTTGATAATTTGTACAAATTAGCATGGATGCGTGGACTCAAGACGACTTACTATCTGCGTAGCATGGGAGCAACCCGCGTTGCAAAAAGCACGCTAACACCTCCAGTCTGTAACTTAGATGATGAAGAATGTGAAGCCTGTCAGTAGTTAGCTATAAATAAATATCTAAATCAAAAGTCTAGTACAACGGATTAGGGGAATAAACGGATTGATGAGTGCATGAATAAAATCAAATGTGCTATTTCGACTCATTGATAAGGACTCCAAAATACCAGAAAATTTTAAAACCTGCACCGCCACAATCCGTTTATTCCCCTAATCCGTTGTACTAAATGGACTTGTGTATAACGATGAGCGCGGAACAAAGGAAGGCAGGAGTGGGGCTCGGTGGTCAAGGGAAGAATTTGAAAATATACATGGTATAAGCCGCTGATTTGCTACGCTGGCTCAGCGGCTGAGGCCTCTGTACGTTCAAAGCCGCTTGGCAGAGAACCAGAGCACATTATAGCAGGGTGCGAAAAAAAAACAAGGGAAAAAAAAATAATATTTTTAGCTTGAATGTTATCAGTAAGCATAGGGTGACTTAAATCAATAATTGATGCCAATGTACCCAAATGGGCAGAACACAGAAATGAGGAATGAGCATTGCAATTTTCGTCTGAGCAACAAGAATTAATCACTGAACTCGTAGAAAAACAAATTAAAGTTTCTATCAACAAAATAGTTGACATTCGGCGCATGGAAAATGCCAAAATTGTTTTTCTTGAACAGGGTAATGGCTTTGCCGGACTGCAACATATCATGAGCCATGCCTCTGATTTTGAAAAGCGTGGCATCTGTCATGACGAAATTGCTGACGTGGTAATGACAGCCATTATTCAGGGTAATATCGTGGGCTATCAAAGAAAACGTCCAATCTATGAACTCATGTATAAAGGGAAAAAACAATATATTGCGATAAGCATTGGCGATAATGGATTTATTGTCGGTGCGAATCCGGCGACTTTCCCCTAAACGATTGGAGAATCATGTTATGTCTACCAAAAAAATCAAACTCATGGCAGATTATCAGTGTTACCCCCTGTGGGACATAGAGAAGGTTGGTAATATTGACCCAAATAAGCTGCCCATTTCGGCAGTTCTAAAAAAACACCTTAATCTCTGGGCTGAATGTTATGATGAAATTTTAGTCATTGAAGAGCCAATATTATCAGGCTTTAAAAATAAAATGGAAGCCTTAGCCTTTGAAGCACAAGGACAATTTCTGTGGCGACAACTTCAACAAGAATTGGGAGACACATACGAGGTTTTTTACTTTAGTCACTTAACTTCCCAACTGCTTGAAAAAAATGAGATAGAGGACTTGATTGTTTATCCCAAAGCACAGCGAATGAATGTCTACGTCGAAGAAGTAGCAAGCGTAGGATCAATGCCATTAAGTTAAAGACGTCCAAGATAAATCTTGGACTCCAAACAACGGTTAACCCAACAACAGGAAAATAAAAATTATGTTAGATTTCGATGGCAGCTCAAATGATGACATCTCCAGCACATATCATGGTACCGTGCCACGAGCCGCTCACAAAAAAGCAACGAAGAAAAAAACAAAAATCATAGTGCCCGTCTCAAGCAGCCTAGATCCAATCACCATCGGCGCCAAACGTCCCAGTGCCGATCAGATCAAAATTGTTGGCGGACGTGGCTATGACTTACGGCAGCCGATTCCGGTGAAATACACCGCTGTGAGAGAACGCTTTTTAGATGCCCGTAAAAACTTCTGGACACCCAACGACATACCAATGGGTGAAGACAAACTGCAATGGAATACCGGCAAATTGACAGAAGCCGAGATGTGGTTATTCAAGACCAACATCTCCTATCTCACGGCGGGAGATAACCTTGTCCCAGACAATCTGGTTAATGCCATTTTTCAACACATTACTGCTAATGAAATGAGGCAATACCTTCGCTGGGTTATGGCAGAAGAAAGTAATCATGTTGAATCTTACCTATTCATATTAGAATCCTTTGGACTAGATGAACAAGGGCAGGGGCAAATTTTTAACTTGTATCAAGAACTGCCAGATTTAGTTAAAAAAGTGAACTGGAATCTGACATTTAGCAACAAAGTGGTCAACTCAGACGCGCCTCTCGGCTCAGACGAAGCTAATCGCGCCTTGCTGGAAGACTTGCTCAGCTATTACATATTTGAATACCTGTTTTTTCCGCTGGGCTTTTCACAAATATTCGCCCTGGCGCGAAAAGGCAAATTGCGGAACACCGCGCAACAATATAGCTACATCTGGCGCGACGAAGCATCCCATTCAAGCAATGGCTTATGGTTAATTAAGCAAATTACCCAAGAAAATCCAAGCGTATGGGATGCTGCCATGCAAGATCGCGCACGGGCACTGGTAAATGAAGCCGTGAAATTGGAAACCGCCCATGCTCATGCCGTGATGCCAGATGGAGGAATATTAGGTTTGCCTGTTAAGACTTACATTAAATTTGCTAAATTTGTGGCTGACAATGTTTGCAAAAATTTAGGGCTCAAACCCCTGTTTGGGATTAGAGAACATCCTATGCCTTGGATTAGCGAATATGAATTAAATCATGAAGTCAATTTCTTTGAAGGGCGAGTGCGTGAATATCAGACAGGTACTCAATTGACTTGGGATTGAACTTAATAATCAGTTGTTTCGGGAATTTCGCTGCGCGGATTTCCCGCAACGAAGTTAGCGTAGCTAAACCTCTCAATCACTTGTTTAGCTTCGCTGACCAGAAGAGCGGGAAATCCGCGTAATGAACGAAACAACGAAAAGGACGTTAATGATTCGCAAAATATTAACTTTATTTATAATATATTTTATTGCCAGCAGCACTTGGGCGACAGAAAACAATTCAATTGTGAACTGGCAAAAATGGTCTCCCAAGGTTTTTGAACAAGCGCGGCGCGAAGAGCGGTTGGTGCTTTTGGACTTGACAGCGGAATGGTGCCAATTTTGCCGCAAGATGGATGAAACGAGTTATCGTGATCCGCAGGTTATTAATATTATTAGGCAATACTACATCCCGGTGCGTGCTGATTCCAATTCGCGCTATGAAAATGACCCTCGCCCTACGACGGTGATCTTCGACGGGAACGGCATTGAAATCATCAAGCGGCAGGGTTATTTGCGTCCACAATGGTTGCTATGGTTGCTGGAAGCCGTTGCTCAAAACCCCTCGCCTGAGGCTCACAGATAATGGATAGACGAACTTTTCTTATTCAAACGACGGGCACAATTGCTGTCATCTCAACGCCAAGCTTAGCAGCTTCGACCTCGCTAACGCCTGATGAATGGCAAACGCTGGCAGCAGTACAAGAGCATTTATTTCCATCAGAGCCCGACTCCCCTGGCGCTAAGGACATTAACGCCACTGCATATTTAGATTTCGTACTGGCACCGGATGAACGTGAATTTATCAAAAATGGCCTGGCTCAACTTGAAAAAATGGCGCAATCTACAGAAAGCAAGCCATTTATCGCCTTGTCAAGCGAACAACGCGAGCGGCTTTTGCGGCGCTTTGAAACCAAGGGAAAACGCTGGATTAGCACAATACTGAGATATATTTTAGAAGCACTCTTGACTGACCCGATTTATGGTGGCAATCCAAACGCCATTGGCTGGAAATGGCTGGAACATCAACCCGGTTTTCCAAGGCCACCAGCGAATAAGAGGTATTACTTATTATGAGTCACGACTTTGACGTGTGTATTATCGGCAGCGGTGCCGGTGGCGGACCAGTCGCCTATTCTCTGGCAAAAGCCGGATATTCAGTTGTTGTGCTTGAAAAAGGCCCATGGTTCACAGAAAAAGATTTCTTTAAGGATGAACTCGCCTGTTGCCTTCGTGGTGCTTATACGCCTAATCTGCGTGAAGAGCCACAAATCGTGGAATTGGAAAATGACGAGGGCGGATGGAGAAGCACATCAAGCTGGAATTTTTGGAACGGCAACTGCGTCGGGGGCTCCAGCAACTTTATGAGTGGATTTTTCCACCGTCTCAAACCCGTTGATTTTAAATTATTGTCAACATTTGGGCCGATTGATGGGGCCAACATTGTAGATTGGCCCATTTCTTATGATGAACTTGAACCTTACTATGATAAAGTTGAACACGAAGTCGGCGTATCAGGCCGGATCGTAGCCCATCCACACGCCGAACCACGACGCAGCCCTGATTTTCCTTATCCCCCCATAACAGAACATCCCATTAGCAAATATATAGATCAAGCCTGTGACAAAATGGGATTACATGCCATTCCCACCCCCCGCGCAATTCTCCCTTATCCCTCTTTGGGCAGAAAGGGTTGTAGTTATAACGGATATTGTGGGAGTTATGGTTGTTCGACTGGAGCAAAAGGCAGTTCTAGGGCCGCACTATTGACACAAGCAGTCGCCACAGGACGCTGCCAAGTGCGCCCAAATGCGATGGTCAGTCGCCTAGTCAATGATCACAGCGGAAAAATCGTGGCGGTAGAATATTACGACAAAGCGGGACAACAAAAACGTGTTGATGCACAAATCTATGTCGTTGCCTGTCAAGCGATAGAGACAGCCCGCTTATTATTGCTTTCTACCGGTCCCCGTCACCAGAACGGCTTAGCAAACGGGAGTGGGCTTGTTGGACAAAATTTACTCTTTGCTGGGGGCGGTGCCGGCTCAGGGCGGCTTCCTTATGCCAAGTTTAGCCAAGAAAAAGTTGAAGAACTACGCAATTTCGGTCCATTCATTAACAGGGCATTACAGGATTGGTATGTTATTGATGATCCAGCATTTGGTCCACGCCAGAAAGGGGGTACTATAGATTTTGTTCACCGCCACCCCAATCCGGTAGCCAGAGCCACGCGGCAGATCAGGGGAAGAAAGGGTATCGTTTGGGGTAAGGCTCTGAAAGATAAGCTGAAAGCGCATTTTAGTGAGGGGCCTTATGTCAAAATTGAAGCTTTTTGCGACTGGCAGCCAGTGCCGGATTGTCATGTCACCCTTGATCCTAAAATCAAAGATAAATGGGGATTACCGGTTGCCCGTATTCGCCTTGGTTTTCATGTGCGTAACCTACAAATAGGCTGGTATCTCGCCGCACGGGGGGCAGAAGTGCTTAGGCAAATGGGGGCAGAAGACGTGATTTCATTTGCGTCAGGTGCGCCGCCGACTAATTTGCTTGCGGGCACTTGCCGTTTTGGTGATGATCCTAAAACGTCGGTGTTGAATGCCGATTGCCGGGCGCATGAAGTGGAAAATTTATATGTGACTGATGGGAGTTTTATGCCAACTGGCGGCAGCGTGCCTTATACTTGGACGATTTATGCGAATGCTTTTCGGGTAGCTGATCGGATTGTGGAACAACTTGGCACTTAACAAAAATAACGACAGCCAATTTTTTAGCAGGGATAAAACCAAATCAAAACTAAAATCCCTTTCGTGCCGGTTTTGACTTATCCCTACTAATATAAGCTGGTATTCGGATACTTGCTTCGCGGCGGAACGAGAAAACAATTATGATGACTATCACACTCCAAGAAGTAAAAATTTTGAATTTTCGCTCAATCAAGAAAATGCAAGTGACACTTGATCCCGCAGTAACTGTTTTAGTGGGAGCCAATAATACCGGTAAAACCAATTTTTTAAGAGCGTTACAAATTGCTTTAGGTACAAATCATCCTTTTATCGGCAAAGAAGATATTTTTATTGCCAAAGACGAAATATTGCCTAAAGAACGCGCCGCCATTATTGATATTTTATTAGTTCCTCACCCTGATGGAGAATTTAATGAAGTTTGGGTGGAACACTGGGGCAATGCTATTCAAGGTCAACTTGGAGCAAAGGAATTTGTGGCAATTCGTACCCGGATTAGATATGACAGCGATCATTTGAGATACGTCACTGAACAATGTCTATTAAAAAAATGGCCTAATACTGACCCCTCTTTTTGGGAAAAAACAGCATTACCTCGTAAACTACGGGAGGTTATTCCATTAGAATTTATTGATGCACAACGAGATATTTATGAAGATATCAGAAATCGTTCATCTTTTTGGGGACGCATAGTTGCAGATTTGCCACTGGCAGAACCAGAGGTTAAAGAAATTGAGTCAATCCTGAATGATATTAATGAACGTATTATCAATACCAGTGATGGTCTTAAACAAGTGAAAAAGAAGTTGGAATTACTGAATCAGACCATTTCACATTCAGATAAAGGGGTTAGCATCACGCCCATTACACGTAAATTACGTGATTTAAATCGTGGTATAGATATTCATTTTCAATCTGAAGGCAGTGAAAGTTTTCCATTATCATATCATGGTATGGGTACGCGGAGTTGGTCAAGTTTATTGATATTTAATGCTTTTATTTCTCATCAGGTTGATAAGAATAATCCTTACCACCCTTTATTAGCCCTAGAAGAGCCAGAATCCCATCTTCACCCTCATGCTCAACGCCATGTGTTTGACCAAATGGAAAATATTCCGGGACAAAAAATTGTTAGTACACATTCTCCCTATATTGCTAGTGCAGGAAGGCAGAAATCTTCAGGCCATTGAGAAATCAGATTTTTTAAAAAAATCGGAGATCGATGCTTTTATAATGGTTCCGAGGCAAAAGTTTTCGCGGTAGCGAAAACTTTTGCCTCGGAAGGATATTTCCGCCCTCCTGCACTAGTACTTTGTCAACTTTGTTTTGACGGGTAATGTAGGGTGCGTCCTACGCACCAATGCCATTAAGTTAAGCCTAAAACCATACATGTAGGGTGGATTAAGCGAGAGCGTATCCACCTGATTTCTATATAAATATCGGTGGATACGCTACCGCTTAATCCACCCTACAGGCCAGCTTAACTTAATGGCATTGGTCCTACGCACCAAGCTTTGGATGGTGCGTGGGACGCACCCTACAAAAGAAGATTGACAAGGTACTAGGGGGTATCCGTTTATTCCGCCAATCCGTTGTACTATGGTTTGGATCAAAAACGCACTCCAGTTCATTCATTTAAAATTTAACTATAGCCCGTATCACATGACCTTGCACTATTTTTTAAAAATTATATATTTTTTATATAGTTAATAACTAATTTTACGACAAGATCATGTGATACGGGCTATAATTAAATTTATTTTTTTTAACTGAAAGCAAATCTAACCGCACAGGTCGAAATTTAAGACAAGGGAAAATAAAAATCATTGATGAACAATAATCATAGTACGATTCAATTCTATGAAACGATACGATTCAAATAAAGATGCAATTTCGTCAAAGTGATTGAAAAATAGTTGTTCTAATTCAATGTTTTTAATATTTCCAGTTGCCAAGAATAACAATTTATAAGGCTTTCCTTGAATTAAAAAGGAATCCACAAAATCGCTATCTTTACTGACAACAATCCACTGTTTTTCTATAGAAAGTGTATTAATTTGCTCATCTTGAGTGCGATTACCATTTGGCAAATCCAAAGTATGAACCGCTTCATAACCGCCTTTTCGTAACCAATAGGCTAAACGACGCGGTAGTTGTGCATCAATCAAAAATGTCATTGGACTAACGCTTGCCTCGTTTTTATGGGTGTAAAATAGTTCGATTCTTGAATAGTTTTAACTTGTGCTAAACGAGTAGCAAAAGTAAGTACCGCTAAAATATCGGCTTTTTCCAAATCTTCATAGTCGGCTAAAATCTCTTCTATCTCCATACCAGCACTGAGTAATTCAAGTATGTTTTCAACCGGATATCGTAATCCACGAATGCAAGGTTTACCGTGACAAATCTGCGGATCAATCGTAATGCGTTCATTTAATGACATCTTATATTCCTACTTGTACTCCAAAAGTTTTTTAACCGTCGGTTTTTCTCGTTCCGCCGCGAAGCCAAAATGCCATTAAGTCTCGCGACAATTCCAACCATGTAGTGTGGATAAATAGAGGGCGTATCCACATGATTAATCTATAAGGTGTGGATACGTCCTCTATTTATCCACACTACAGGCCAGCTATTTTAGAAAGGGATGTCTCGGAACTTGATGCTGAAAGGTGTGTCATCAACTCTAAACGAAAGTTCTAGTAGAGAAAGACTGGTCGCTTGTGTCGATAAATTCTCAAACCTAATAGTAGTTCTTGTCGCTACATCGGCAACAACTCTTTGCTCCAAATAAGATGTTCCTTCACCTTTACCAATAGTCACTTTGGTAGGAATATATTGATTCCCAAAATTATCAAAGGCTGCGCTTGAATATTCTCCGTAATTACCATAAAATTTTACCGTCCTATCAAATTCAATGCTCGTCAGCAAAAGATGACAAGTGACAGTTCTCGATTCAGCTGCTACACAGCCTCGTAATCCAACCCTTAATCCTTCTTTCTCTATTGTTTCAATCGCATCATCAGGAATAGTAGTATCCGCAGCCACAATTTTTTTCAGCGTAAAAGTTGAGGTAGTGAAATCAAGTTCTAGCTCAATATTTTCAAACGTTTTTTTCGCCATCAATGTCCAGTGCTTTGATGAAAAGGACACCACCCTGCCCGTCTTCAGAAAAGACGAACTCAGGATTTCCAACTGCCCCGACTTGGGGAGATAGGACACCAAAACAGAAACAAATCGCAATCAACCGATATAGCTTGCTCATTCTACTCACTGCTATTACCTCATCATGTTAGATTGTTTGAACTGCCATAATCGTTTAGCAGATTAAACCTAAAAAAAATCAGTGAAAATGTATCACCAGTACCAACTATGTGGAGGCATAATATACTCTCAAAAAATGTCGAAGTCAATATACACTAAAAACGTGAGATCGAAATGAGGTCACACTCATTTTACTTAGCCACATTGCCTCTCTACAATATTATGCTGAGCAGCGAGCTTTTTTGCCCACAAAATTGAAAAAAAAATTTCACTTTTTTTGACAGCAACCCCCAACAGGCAGCGACATAAAAATTCAGCATTCACACTATGATTTCTCGTTGAGGACAGCGAATTACAGGGATAAACGAATAAACCAACAAGCTTTTTCTCAAGCGTGAGCCTGTTTGCAACCGGCTCCGTAACGTTTTATTTCTCTCGCATCGCTTATCATCACCGGTAAATTTAAAACTATCAAATAGCTTTTTATTATTTACTAAAGTATTGGAATAGTGTTTCAAAAACTTTTTTTTATCAATAAATTAGAATAAATCTTTAACAGAAAATTATTGCAAATTATTGATTATTATATGCAAACCATTTTGGAAGTGAAAAACGAAATAATCTGTTTTACAGCTTTCCTAAAACTGATAATTCGAGGTAACTGTCGACAATACAAAGTCACTAATATTCCAGCAATGGCCACACAATACAAGGAAGATTGTATGGCTCCTAATTTTCTGAAGTTTTATATAGCAGTTATTAATCCGCTGAGCAGTATAATAACTGCAATTACACAACAACACATCATGAATGATTTTACCATTTTTGAGTCTTTTTCTTCTGAGAAGTAATACAACGTTGCCATAACAATGATGAGTAACAGATAATCGTTGATATTGCTGGTTTGGAGCCAAATATTTCCATTGACCATCTTTGACTTGTTCAATTATCTCATTTGGAGTTAATTTTTGGCCTTCAAATTTGTGGCTATCCTCATCAACTCTCAGGAGGAGAACGCCAACGGGTGATGACGCTGTGCGGAGTAATCCATTGTACTATGGTTTGGATCAAAAACGCACTCCAGATCATTCATTTAAAATTTAACTAGGAGGAGTACAATGGCACGAGCCCAAAATACCAGAAATAAAAAAAGGAAAAAACCCGATCTAAACCAACAAAAAACAGACCCAAACCGGTTTAAACATGATCAGAGCTATAAACGGCTATTTTCTCACCCTAAGATGGTTGAAGATTTACTACGGGGATTTGTCCGTGAAGATTGGATAGCACAAGTGGATTTTACCACGTTGGAAGTTTTTAAGGACAGTTTTGTTAGCGACAATTTGATTGAACGGCATGATGACATCATTTGGCGAGTGCGTTGGGGGAATCATGGTTATATGTCTATCTGTTACTAGAGTTTCAATCCAGCGTTGATAACTTTATGGCAGTTAGAATTATGGTTTATATTGGCTTGTTGTATCAATACCTAGTTGATACCCAAGAAATGACAGCCAAGGATAAACTGCCCCCCGTACTTCCTTTAGTCATCTATAATGGTAGTACACGTTGGAACGCCGCCCAAGATATCAGCGAATTGGTAGCTTCGGTGCCGGATGACTTGGATAAATACCGTCCTCATTTGCGTTATTTACGCTACCATTACAGAATTTGGTCACTGCTATCATTCGCCTGGAAAATACTCGTACCCAAAAAAACGAGCAGGATGTTGCAAAGGCGATTGGTGAGGTTGTGAAGTTGTTAAAAGATTGGTTAAAAGGCTCGGAATTTGTTCATTTGCGACGTGATATTATGACTTGGTTATTACGGGTTTTGTTACCCAAAAATGTACCTAATGTACAAATACCCGAAGTCGTCAATTTTCAGGAGATGAATAGTATGTTATACGAAACCATGCAGGATTGGTATCAAACCGCTGAGGAGCGGGGAGAAAAGCGGGGCGAAAAGCGGGGCGAAAAGCGGGGCGAAGCGAAAATGTTGCTCCATTTATTAACGGACAAATTTGGGAGGGTGGATAAACAGACAGAAGCCATCATCTCCAGCTTGGATGAAAAAAGTTTGTTTGAATGTGTCGGGCGCCTCTCATCCGCCCGTTCTGTGCAAGATGTTATTAAGCCGATGTGAAGTTCCTTATAGGGGCATAAGTTTTTCTCCGTTTTTAGAATCCAAGTACTAAAGAAAAAACTTGGATTCCTTTGCTGGAGACGGTTTGCTTTCCGCGAAGTAACACTTAGAGCCGGACACGCGCTATCGGGCGGCCAACGTCAACGCATTGCGATTGCCCGATTGTTGGTGATGCGTGACGGGCGGGTGGTGGAACAGGGGCCGGCTGAGCAGGTTTTTGAACAGCCCCAAGAAGCATATACTCGTGCGTTAATGGCGGCTGCATTTGATTTGGAAGTGGTTTAGGCGCTCATGCCATCCGCATCATGTAATGACTGATGATATTAATTTTATGAAAAACAACACATTACATATAGATAATACAACATTAAACAAAATATGCCACCGTTATCATATTAGTCGGCTGGCTTTATTTGGCTCTGTTTTGCGTGGTGAGCAACAACCAGATAGCGATATAGATCTATTGGTAGAATTTGCTGAAGGAAAAATACCTGGACTCGCATTTTTTACATTGCAAGATGAACTATCGGCATTATTTCGGAGAAAAGTTGATCTCAATACACCGAATTTTTTAAGCCGCTATTTTCGTCAACAAGTGATAGCAGAAGCGGAGGAATTGTATGTTAGCTGATGAAGTACGTTTGCAACACATGTTAGACGCGGCACGACAAGCAGTGGCGTTTATTGAAGAGAAGAACGTTCAAGAGAGGACTTGGACACTGACACGATGTTGATGCTTGCTATTACACGCCTATTGGAAATCATCGGCGAAGCCGCCCGATGTATTTCAGAGAAATTTAAAGCGGATAACCCGCAAATTCCTTGGCGACAAATATCGGGGCTTCGCAATAGACTGACTCATGAATATTTTGATGTTGACTTGGATGTTATATGGGAAATTGTGAGCCAAGATTTACCTCCATTGATAACACAACTAGAAGAGATATGAGCAAGCGTAGGGTGCGTCCTACGCACCAATCTCCTTATCGGTGCGTCCTGTGCATAAATAAAGTCACATACAATTGATCGGCACCAACAAAAATGTGCGTAGGACGCACCCTACACTCACTTCTCACCCTCTGTGTAAGAACGATAAAAATTTGCAGCGGCAAAATCGTATCCAACGTATCAGGATTAAGGACTTCCATTTGGATTGATTTGCCATGAATATGGAAAAAAATCACCGCATTTTGGGTGCTAAAACTTTGTACGTGGGAACGAAAAGGGGCTTGTTCTTGGGCATAGTAAGGGGCACCCGCCGCGCCGTTGTTGATTTGATAAAGCGGGTGGAAATCTTGACGCTTTCTGATGTCTTCTCATCCGTCTGGATAAATGTTGACCTTTTTATTTAGTTTGAGGAAATTGAAATTGTGTTCATCTCCGCTCAAAAAGCCGATTTTTTTTTGGCTTTTCATTAATATTTTCAGATATTTGTCCCGCTGTTCTAGGATGCCCCGTTGTATTAAGTTTTTACCATCGGCACTGTGTTTCTCCATGAGATAGCCGTGGAGATTGCCACCGGTACAGCCATGTTTGATGGTATGCGCCAAAACCTAGACGAATTGCCTATTTTGACGGTGAAACGGGAGCCGAAGAGGTACAAGCTTAACATTTTTAGGCAAATTTTTCCAAATCAATATTATTTCTGGCACACCAGGTTACCAAATTACTATAAGCCGGCAAATATATATTCGCCACAAAATTGCGAAAAGGACCAATAATCATCGGCGCATCAAAACCACTTTTTAAATATATCTTGTTCAATATTGGAATCCCTTCTATGTGTTGTTTCAGAAATTCGGCTTGCTCATCAGCCAAATTATTAGCCTTAAATCGTTCATCATTTAAAAGCGCATCAATGGCTTTACTTTTTTCCTCATTGAAACGTTTTTCCAGAGTCAAGCGTTCTTTTTGTTTTTCATCGGCTTGCCTTTTTTGCTTATTGACGACTTTTTGTTTAGCATCTTGGGTTTCTTCAAAAGGAGTTTTTTGAAAGTTTTCTCCATACCAATCTTCGATAATGGCTTTGATCGTCCAAGAAGAAATTTGGCCATCTGGAATTTTACCAACGGCATGTTTTTGACGAATGAGTTTGATATTGTTGCTAATGATATTTGTAGAATGGTGGGCGATTAGTTCTTGGATTTTTTCATCGGCGATGCCTTGTTCTTCAAGAAGTTTGTAGTTAGAGGGGACTTTATCAAAAGCATCATTATGTGGGGGCGTGCTACTGTTTGGTTGCTCAGGGATGATTTGAGGGACAGGTGACGTATTATCTAAAATAAAATCAGGCAAAGCGGGTGGCTCATTATATTTTGCGTTGCCTTGCAGGGTAAAATGAAGGCGGACGATTTTGCGACCTTTTTTTTCTTCTTCCCAAGTGAAGATTAGGGGCGAGTATTTGGCGCAGTCTTTTTGGGCTCTTTGTAATATATCTCGGCGAAAATCTCTAAAGTTTGTGTATTTGTTTTCCAAACTGAGGCGTTTTTTGAGTGAGTCGAGCCAAAAGGAAAGTTGGGTTTTGATAAGTTTCATGCTGCTAAACCAAAGGATTTCAAAAACTCGGATCGAGTTGACGCTGGGCATGGGGGCGATTTGGAGCAAGGGAACGCTGCCGAAGTGTTTACGGAGATTTAAGAGCATGGGACGTAAATGTTCGTGAATTTGAATTTCTATACAAGCCTCTCCTATCTCGCTTTGTTTTTTAGAAAAATATTTACAATACGAAACCCATTGAAATTTTTCCCAATTACCATTTTCATCATCAATATGAAGAACACGGCTCATAAGTTTCTCGGTGATTTCTTGGGTTCGCTTATAAACCGCTTTTGTTTCGATGTCCAAATAATTCTTAATGGTGGTTATGGGAATGCGATATTTTACAAATTTCTGATCGTTTTGACGAATTTGTGAGATTGCCAACAGTAATAACCTTTTTTCTTGCAGTGTCATTTCTTGCGCGGATCGCGCCAGTGCATTGGCTTGGGTAACGACCAGTTTTTGTTCATCAATTTTAATAATGTCCACAAGATTTTGTATGTCTGTTGTTTTTTGCATTTCAATCATAAAATTCATTATTAATGGGGTAAGTAAGTTTAATTTTATTAAAGGAGATTGTCAAACTTCATCTCTCAATAGTACCCTCAATCTCTCTCAATAGAACCCTCAATCTCTCTCAATAAAACCTGCAAACCATTGAAAATTAAGAGAAAAATATGCCCCTAAACAGAGAAACAATAGAAACAGAAAAACAGCAAGACAAGAACCGCGCACCCGCACGTAAAGCAAAAAAAATGCCAACTTTTATGGCGGCGGCTTTTTTTTTATTGACACATCAAAAAACCACCTATAAAATACCCCCCCATTTAAAATAAAAAATGAAAAAACTATACAACTACCTAATAATAAAAAAAAATTTATCACACCACAACGTTTGGCACTCAAAAAATCGTCTCGAAAATAATGAATGGGAATATTTTATAAAACTATTTGACAGCAACCAATATTGGAGCGAAACAGCCAGAGTAATTGCGGACAACCTCAACAGCTTTAATATTAATACGGGTGGCAGCACAACATTGGCTTTCAACGTAATAGGCTTAGCGGGCGTTAAATGCTACGTCTTTGATGAAAATGGTGCTTACATAGGCATAAACGCGATAACAGACGAAAACAGAGCCTATGGCAGGCATCAAAGTCTATCTATTCACACCATCAGGCAGCTACTTGGGCATAAATAAAACGACATCTACCGATGGCACTATAGAAATTATCTTACCCTCAAACAGGGTTATCTTCTCCAACGAATCCAGGACAATAATATGGAAGACACTATTTCAATTAAAGATGCGTATAAAGCAATGTATATATATTTAAAAGGTCTTTATGAGATGACTGGCTCTGATGATTTGGCTGGTTTTTTAGGAAGTATGTCTTTTTTAGAAGATGGTATGCCAGCAGATGAAGCCATTTGGGGTGACTGGTTGGAGTCTGTGAAAGTAGCTAGTACTTTGTCAAGCTTATATTAATGGGTTATTGGAGTACAAAGCTTTAGCTTTGTGCGTTGCTTGACAAAGCTAAAGCTTTGTACTCCAACCCAAAATTTAAAGTTTGACAAAGTACTAGGAATGCTAAGATCAATTTAGAATTGGCTAAAGTCGGTTTGCAATCTGAACTGTAACGTTTTCGCGTAGCACATTAAGATTGTTGGGTGGGGAGTATTTTTGGTTTTTTTCTCATTCCCACGCAGAGCGTGGGAACGAGAATAGCTTATTGCGAATTCCATGCCGGTGCGGCACCATCTGCAACTAATTGAGCCAAGCCACGGTTATTGGTGTCATAAACCCAGATAGCAAATGGTCCATCAGAACGCTTACCTCTTTCAAATGCGATCTTTTGACCATCTGGTGAAATAGTGAAATCGCCGATGTACTCATTTTCAAGTTCAAATAACAGGCGGGTTTGCGAAGTCTTTAAATTATGTTGATAAATCCTCTGTAAATAGCGTTTTTGTTGACCAGAACGGTAAGCTGTTTGCACATACATGGCTACCATAAAGCTGTTGCCATCCGGTAGCCACTCAATATCCGTAATGCGGCAAACTTTGTAATCCTGATCCCGATCATGACAAAAACCCATATTTATACGCTGCATACGATCCGTCACACCCAGATCAGGATCATTTGTTGAACTTAAATAAATATGGTCGGCATCAGAATAATAAGTAACACTTAAAACTTTTTGCTCAGGCGTCGGAGAAAGTTTTATAAACTTGGGATCATGATCAAAGTTCTGCATAAAGCCACCCACTTTTTTTCCAAAATTATCAAGTGGTATATTTTTTGTGTCACTCAGTGCAATAACAAAATTCTCATGAGCCCTTTCATATGGGGAAGGATCACTGCCTATGGCATTGTCACTAGAATGAATGACTGTAGATAAAAGCTTTGTACCATCGTAATTCCAAGTAGCTTGAAAAAAACGATAACAGGGCTGCGCCCTGTGAGAATAGGCTGAATAAGGATGTGGAATCGTCACTGTTTCTCCGGCTTTTACATCAACCTTTGCTGCCAGATCATAATAACAATATCTTCGCTCTTTATAATCAATATAACCTAATATAGAATGTTGAGAAATATTTTCACCCCAATCAGCAACCTCGTTAAAAGTCAGTGTCCAGCCAGAGCCTCTATGTGCTAGCCATTGATGATTGTCTGAATTACCTTCAACATATGCCCAAAAATTCATTCCCCCGTCAAAGCCATTATTCATCCCAAGCTTTACTGTACCTTTGGGATATTGAGCATTCTGTTTAGCTTCAATGGGGCGATAAATTTTACGTGTCGTTTGGCCATTTGTCACATAAATCTCACGCTCAAAATATGACAAACCAAAATTATGATCACTATCAAAGGCTAACTCGCTGCCATCTGGGCTCCATGCTAAGGTGCCAACAGCCGGCGAAATTAAATTGTTTTCTGGTACACTCCAAAACAGACGATCATTGCTACCATCTGCCTGAATAAGACGAATACTTTGTTTGCTTCGACTGGGTGACACATAAGCAATCGTCTGAATAAGAGGAATACTTTCTTTGTCTCGACTGGGTGAAACAGAAGCAATCGTGTTGGTAAAGTTTGCCGGGCTGCTCAAATTTCCCGATTGACTTCCTTTTTTGAAGGTTTGATGACAAATAACACCCTCATAGTTATTAGGTGAAACTTTGGTAAGCTTAATAGAACATTCTGCTCCAAGAAAGTTTCCAGTCATAGATAAGTTTATCTCATCTAATGTGGCATTAAATCCAAGAGCAACCCAAGAAGCATAATCTGATGGTTTTATGAACCAAGCCGTTATTTCAGTTGATATGGGGGTAAATACAACATTATTTCCATTACGCTGGAAAGTTCCGTAAAAAATACCGTCAAATGCTCCTGATCTGGAACTTGGAGCATGAAATCTAAACACAACATTGAGATTTTCACAAACATCTATTTCGGCATTAGTTGGAACACCTTGACCACACCCATAATAAGTTCCTTTCCATTTTCCTATTAAAACCGAATCAGCATAACAGCTTGCTGAAAAAACGAAAAGGAACAAAAAAAACAATTTACGCTTCATAGTAAAAATCCTCCCTTCTAACTTAAATAAAGTGAGCATAGCCTGGGTTAAATATTGTCGGGTGGGTTTCGCGGCACCCACCACTCCAAACAAAATACCCAATTTGACTTTGCTCTTCACCTGACAAAATATAACACATTAATTAATGCAAAGACAATTCAACTTTATACAATTAATGTGGTCACTTTACAACATCACAATTTAGCGGTCACGATCTAAGCCTTGCAGCGGCAAAATCGTATCCAAGGTATCAGGATTAAGGACTTCCATTTGGATTGATTTGCCATGAATATGGAAAAAAACAACCGCATTTTGGGTGCTAAAACTTTGTACGTGTTCACTCCAAGGTGTTTGTTCTTGGGCATAGTAAGGGGCACCCGCCGCGCCGTTGTTGATTTGATAAAGCGGGTGGAAATCTTGATGCTTTCTGATGTCTTCTTTGTCCCATCCCTCTGGATAAATGTTGACCTGTTTATCCAGTTTGAGGAAATTGAAATTGTGTTCATCTCAAGTTAAGGGCAACCACAAGGGATTGCCCCTACGAGAATCATCACGGTCCATGTAGGGGCAATCCTTTATGGTTGCCCTAAGATCCCTCCTTAAGGTCGGGACAGGCTTAATGGCACTGTGTTTGACGACTGCCCTTGGGGCGTTGTCGCCACGATACCACATGTCATCTTTGACATGCCCGCCGTTGGGAAAAACGGGCGTGTGATGTGTGACAAAAATAAAGTCGATGTTGTCATCAGCGTCTAAGGCGGTAACGGTGGTTTCTAACCATTCGAGTTGTTTGTCCATGAGATAGCCGTGGAGATTGCCGCCGGTTTCTGGGTAATATTTTAGCGAGGGTGCATACCAATAGTCGGAATTGAGGACAATCATGGCGACGTTATCATAAATATAATAGAAGACGTTTTCTTTGTAGCTTGGAAAATCCTGTTGATTGGGATTGGGGTCATATTCTGCGCCGTCTTCACTTTGTGGTCCGTTGGTGGGATTCACAAATTGATTGGCAAATATGGCTTCAGCAGATTCTGTTTCATAAGGAAAACGATCGACCGAGATACCCCCCTTAAATTTGTGTGTGAGGGCTTCGTGATTGCCCATCGCGGGAATAATTGGCATGTAATGCGCGAAAGGCTCAATGGCTCGTTTCCAATTGCGGTATTCTACTTTGGTTTGTTCAATACTATTGAGGTAGCCGTTAATCATATCTCCGGTGAATTGCATAAAAGCGGCCCCTTTGAATCTGACGAGTGCCCCTATTTTTTTCATCATGTAGGCGTTAGTCCCCTGAATGTTGCGTTCTCCTCCGCCTTGGGCTGAGCGCGAATCGCTGGCGTAGGCGAAAATAAAGGGTTTTCTGCGCCCAGGGGCGGGGGCGGTTTTCAAGGTGTAGCTTTCGCTGTAATGATGTTTGCCACTGTCGGTTTTGACCGTGTAACTGTATTCGGTATCGGGCAGGAGTCCGGTTAATGTGAATTCGTGATGGGTGGCGGGAGTCAGGTGCTTTTTCGATGTCTTGCGAACGACAAGGGTAGCTGTCGTTTTTTTCAGGGTTTCAAAAGAAACGCGGAAAGTGTTATGGAAATGGCCATTTTCCGCGAGATTGATAAATGGACCTTCAATAATTGAGGCCGCGTTAACCTGAAAGGCACCTTTACCAGTAAAGGCCAGTTTTCCGTCATAGAGAATAGTGCCTTTTTTATTCACTACTCGATAACCGAGTGTACCCTGCCCTGTTTTTTTCCAAGCAATCATGTCGTACTTACCACCGAGATTGTTCAAAATGTCAATGTGGGCAAGCCCCTTTTTGATGTCGGACGCGCGTTTGTAGAAAACGGGTTGCGGATAATGCCCATCTTTGGGATTGATAAAGCCGTAATAGAGTTTGCCCTTGAGCTTGCCAAAATTGAATTGAATACCGGTGTTGGTGCTAATCGGATTGCCTACCAATTGTTTAAGCGTGTATTTTGTCTTGACTGGCTTTGCAAATACAAGACGACCGTTTATTTCAACGATGTTCGGATGCACGGCGGGTATGTCAATGGCGTGGCTGCTGGTAAATGCAAAAAGTAATGTGATAGATAGTGTTGTGGTTTTCATGTTCACTCCAAAGATAAGTTAAAACGGATCAAGCCAGCGAGCGTAGGGTGCGTCCTACGCACCCTCTTTCCACGCCTAAACGACACGCTCTACCTAAAAATGTGCGTAGGACGCACCCTACACTTGCTACACTTGCTCGACTGTTTATTTGTGCGTAGGACGCACCCTACACTTGCTCGACTGTTTATTTGTGCGTAGGACGCACCCTACACTTGCTCTGTAGAACTTTTTTTCAGGATGAAAAAACATAGCAGATATTATATGAGATTAATCATAAGCTTTCTCAATCTGATCAATGATAGAAAATATATCGGGTACCGTGATAACACCGTGTACGCTTCTATCTTGATTATGAACATGATGTGGAAAATTAGGTAATTCAGGATGATGTGGCGCATTATCCCAACGTTGTTTTAGTTTTCCTTGTGCGTCTTGCCAGTGAAAACTATATCTAATAACATGACTTTGAATAAGCCGAACCTCAATGGCATCAAAATGTTGTGCAATATTTGGATTCATGGATTGGAGCCTATTTGTAATAATGTTAATCTTTTTTCAACATTAGTAAGCATTTCTACTGTTGCTGCCCATTCCACAAAATCCATTTCATCTCCCATTTCCCCCTTTTCATAGCGTTTATAAAATTCACTTGAGCTAAGTGAATAGCTGTCTTCAAAGGTTGCGAGCTGATTTAACAAACGTTTTTTTATTTTTTGTGTGCGTGTTAGTTCGCGTACTAGCGATAACATACTGTTGTAAGCATTGAACTTTTTGAAGTGTTGTTATTTCCATTTACTTTGCCCTCTTTTTTTTTTGAGGAGCGAACCAGACAAAATTTGACTGAGTTTGCACTCACAAAACCTGATATAAGTGCTCTACTCAAAAAAATCAAGAGACTCAGCTAAGCGGGTTCAGAGGAAAATGGGCTAATCCCTGAGTGTTTTAAAAGTTTCATGTAGGGTGCGTCCTACGCACCCTGACAGATCAATTTATTTCAAGGCTAAAATGATGTGCTCTGGATATTTCCGCGCTCCTGCACTAGTACGCTGTCATATACGTTATTGGAGTACAAAGCTTTAGCTTTGTACTGTCTGACAAAGCTAAAGCTTTGTACTCCAACCCAAAAAAAACAAATTGACAGAGTACTAGCTATTTCTTTAAGAAATAGGATTTCTATAAATGTTAAAATCTTAAAAAACTAAGGGATAAATCATGATGACCACCGTCGCCGCCACCCAAATGGCTTGCACTTGGGACATTGCTGCTAATCTCAATAAAGCAGAAAGCCTAGTGCGTCACGCCGCTGGGCAAGGGGCACAGATTATTTTATTACAAGAACTCTTTGAAACGCCCTATTTTTGTAAAGACCAAAAAGAGGACTATTTTGCTTATGCCAAACCCGCACAAGATAATCCCTTGCTCACACGTTTCAGTGCCTTGGCAAAGTCCCTCAATGTCGTATTGCCAATCAGTTTTTTTGAACGCGCCAATAATGCCTATTATAATTCCATCATGATGATTGATGCCGATGGTAGCCAATTAGGGATTTATCGCAAAACCCATATTCCTGATGGTCCGGGCTATCAAGAGAAATTTTATTTTAATCCCGGAGATACAGGCTTTAAAGTTTGGAAAACGCGCTATGGTGTCATTGGTGTTGGAATTTGTTGGGACCAATGGTTTCCAGAAGCGGCGCGAATCATGGCTTTACAAGGTGCCGAATTATTGTTTTATCCAACAGCAATCGGTAGTGAGCCTCAGGCACCTGACTTAGATTCCTGTGGACATTGGCAACGAGTGATGCAAGGACACGCTGCCGCCAATTTGATGCCCTTGATCGCCTCTAACAGAATAGGTTATGAGCCAGGCGAGTCTTGCGATTTGACCTTTTATGGCAGCTCATTCATTGCCTCACCGACCGGTGAAATTATCAAAGCGGCGGGGCGAGAGGAAGAAATGGTGTTGTTCGCCACTTTTGATCTTGAAGAAATACGTGCTTTACGGACAGAATGGGGCGTTTTTCGTGATCGTCGCCCCAGTGAATATGCAGCTTGCTTGGTTTAGTTTAAAGCCAAGGCAAGTTTCTATCAGCACGAAATGGATCTTTTCTGACGAAAGCACTCCTGATGAAGTCTAAACTAATCACTTTCTTTTTCAATAACTTGGAAGACGGAGAGGCGTAGAACCCACTGACGAAAATTTCCCAAATTTTGCCCCTTTGATGAAGATTATTATCCACCTTATCAGGTAATAAATCCTTTTGTGGATAAAACAGTTCGGGATACGCCTCTTTGAGTTTTTTAAGCTGTTTTTCTGCATGTTCGCGCTTTTTATGTGAACTAATGACAACAATATACTGTCCTCTTTTCAGTTTTGAGAGAAATTTCCCAAGTTCTGTTCTGTGATACAGCTTAAAAAGCTTTTCTTCTAGTTGAATCATTTTTCCGTTGGCTTGTTCAAGTGCATTTTCTAAATGGGCATTTTTGCCCTGAAATTCTTCAATTTTTTGATTAATCTTTAATCTGTCTAATCGAGCCTGTTCAAGTGCTTTCTCAAGCGCTTTTTTTTCGTTTTCAGTTTGTTTCAGCATCTCCTTAATAGTTTCTACCTGAACCAGTTTATATTGAGATGGTTGAATCCAATAAGCCCAAATACAAAAAATCAAGACTAAGCTGATCAGCCCAAAAAAATAACGACCACGTATTTTGTTTTCTATATCAGCAACGACTTTATTCGTAAAGCCTTTAAGTATTGCATTAAGATCAATCTCATTTGTGATCACCCTATCACCCCGTTGCCGCCATATTTTTTGTCGTTCCGCGATGGCTTCTGGCTGCTTGGGATCCAAGTTGAGCACCTCTTGATAGTATTCGATTTTTTCCGCTTCCTCTTGAGTTTTTTGAGCCAAAGCTAACAAAGCCTGTATTAAGCGTGGACGCGCGGCTTCGGGTTTATAGTTAAACAATTTATCCAACAAATATTTCGCTTCTTTGGATTTGCCCTGCGCCAACAAAATATCAGCCAATAATTGGTGTGCGCCTAGATGATTACTATTCAAATCAATAACTTCGCGTAATTGTTCGATTGATGAATCAAAATCTTCATTTTTATACAAGTCGCTGGCTGTTTGAAATAGGGTATCCGCCACGGCATCAATACCGTCCAATTCATCTTGTACCCGCCTAAAGGGTTTATTTTCTCTGATCCAACGGCGCACTAATTCAACCCGAAAGACATAACCATCGTCAGTGAATTTGAGCCATTCCCAATTTTGCAACAAGTGAGGAGTCTCTCGTAGCTCTTCAAGAAATACACGGATACCGTTTTCAGAGAGCCAGGTTTCCAAGGCATCATTAGTCATAGGCGCTGGACCAGCCTCTGCTAAAGCAGATGCCACCACTCGCCCAGCGGGCGGCAAACCATCCCATAACCATTCAAAGGTTTGACGACTCGCTTCTAAGACATCGAAAATCACGTTTTCCACATCCCTTGGCGTAACAGTGGGTGCCGTTTCTGGTGCTGGATTATAAAACTGTTCCCAGAGTTGAAAACAGATTTGTTGCGTCAAAAAGGGATGTCCCTGTGTGTATTTCCAAACGGATGCCACGGCTTCTTCTTGCCAATTGAGGCTGTCCAAACGCACTAATTTTTCAATTTCTGATTGATCAAAAAAAGATAAATAAGTGATGGGCGGAATCCCTCTAAAAAGATAGACGGCAATATTGTCGATATCTTCAACATCACGCCCCATCGCAAAGACAAACTTCAGTGTTTGTCGGTGGACGTTCAATGGTTGGCGTAAATAGGGAAAAAAGCAGCTTCCTGCCTGATTTTCTTTAAGTGAGGGCTGTACATCAAATTCATCAAACAGCAAGACTAAGGCTGTTTTTTCTGGCAGGCTTTGTAAAAGGTTAGGCAATATCTCAATGAATTCGGCTTCTGGCTGTTCGCCCAAGTCAGGAGCGGGTTGATTTAAAACCTGGGCAATGCTTTGAGCCAATTCTCTGACCAGTTTATCCAAAGACCAAGTTGCTTTATCTTGTAAGTTAAAGTAAATTGGACAATACTTTCCATAAGTGGGCAATTGGCTGGTTAAGTGTTGCAATAGGGAACTCTTGCCGATGCGCCGCTGACCATATAGGACAACGGTGTTGTCGTCGGCACTACGCAACATTTGTTCGACTTCACGCAATTTGTCGGCGCGTCCGATAAAGGCGGGACTATTTCCGACAGGTTTGTTGGTAATATAAGGATTGACAGGCATTGAATTTTCTCGTTGTGATGATCTTTAATAGTAGCCTATTCGTATAAAAAATTCAAAAATGATGAAACTAGACAGAGAAAAAGCTTGGTTAGAAGGTGTACGCCGATACCCGTCGCCACATTGTGATCAACGGGGGGAGAAAATCGAGTTGTTGGTTATTCATGGTATCAGTTTGCCACCGGGTCAATTTGGGGGTCCCTATATTGATCAATTATTTACGCATAGCCTTGATAAAAAAGCTCACCCTGAGTTTGCCGATATTGCTGATTTGCGTGTCTCTGCCCATTTGTTGATTCGGCGCATGGGAGAAATCACGCAATATGTGTCTTTACAGCAGCGGGCTTGGCACGCAGGCGTATCCTCTTTTGCGGGGCGCAGTCGTTGCAATGATTTTTCGATTGGCATTGAACTTGAAGGGTGTGATGATGTGCCTTATACGGATGAACAATATCAACAATTAAGGCGATTAATTGGGATTTTGCGACAGGCTTGGCCAGTGTTGACGCGGGAGCGGATTGTGGGGCATAGTGATATTGCGCCGGGGCGTAAAACTGATCCGGGGCCTGCTTTTGATTGGGGGCGTTTGTAAATTCGACGCTCTGCGCTCATCGAGCCGACACAAGTCCATTTTGGATGGACGTCCAAGATAAATCTTGGACTCCCTCTTTAAAAAACTTGTGTCGGCTCGATGAGCGCAGAGCGTATTCAGGATGAAAAATATTCCAGATGGGCAACCACGAGGGATTGCCACTACAATATTTGTTTGCATGTAGGGGCAAATCACTTGTGGTTGCCCTTGGTGCTAATAGTGAGGCATCGCTAAGTAAGCTCCTAGCGTCGAAAGGACTGGCTCGGGAGGACAGGCAATCCTTGGGCGCATCACTGCCATAAAAGCGACTAAGATTTGGTTAATTCCTGCAACTGCTCAGGATGATTATTTAATAATCGTAGCAAGTGACTGATAGGACGCATTGGAGTTGCTTCGCCACGCTCGTAGCGACTAAAGATATTGGTATTACCGCCAACCAGTTCTGCCGCTTGTTTTTGGGTCAGCTTGAGTTTTCGGCGAATTTTCTGGATTTCGCTGGATGTCAATAAGCCATCAATCTGTGACTGAAAATCTCGTATCTGTTTTTCTGTGGCTTTCATATCAGCAGCATTGAGTATGCCCTCTTCACATGAATTACAAAACTCTCCGGGTTGGTCAACCTCAATCGTGTGTCCTTTATAGGTATATGTTTCTTTTATTGTTTTTTTTTCTAAAAAACCCTCTTTGCAAAAAGGACATTTCTTCATCATTTTTTCACCTCTCTTTAAAGGAAATTATTAAATAACCTTTTTCATCCATCATAAACTTGATATATAAGTTTATTTGATTGAACTTAAAGTGATAAACATCTTGCCAGACGCGATGATCGGCATAAGTTGTCATGGATTTATAAAAATTTCGAGAAGTCAGTGATTGGATGATAAATACAACATCTTCCAAACTTAAAGCCAGATTAACCCTAGTTTGTCTAGCAGTACGGGTCATGCGTAAATCCGCTACTTCTTGAGAAGTCGCTTGGATGTCCTTAAGATTATACGTCAATGCCATTAAGTTAAGGGCAACCATAAAGGATTGCCCCTACATGGACCGTGATTTTTCGTAGGGGCGGGTGTAGGGGCAATCCCTTGTGGTTGCCCGCCCCTACGCCAATGGCATTGGTTGAAAAAGGACGACTGCCTATGGATGGACAAACTAAGCAATACAGCGAATATCAACAAGCCCGCCCTGATTTAATCGAACGTTTAGGTGAATATTGCTCGTTTTGCGAGGGGCGCATAGCAGCGAATTTAGCAGTGGAGCATATTTTACCAAAAAGTTTGCATCCTCAACTGGCGTGACTATTTTTCAAAACTATGTTGATATGTTAAATCGCTTGATTCAGGCATTTGGGGGTACCTGTTGCCAATGCTTTAATCAACAAGGACAAGCGGTTCATCGTCAAGGAGGGACATTATAAAGTAGGTA
>JSZA02000027.1 GCA_000785145.2 Candidatus Thiomargarita nelsonii | reverse complement strand
GTAAGGAAGGCAAAGAAACCCCAAAAGGAGATAAAGAAAACTCAGAATGAGTTAAAGAAATCTCAAAAGGAGTCGAAAGGGACTCAAAAGGGGATAGAAAAATCTTACAGGGTCAGAAATAACCTAAGAACTGACCTAGTAAGATATGCCGATGACTTTGTAGTACTCCATGAGGATAAAGAGGTTATTGAAGAATCCAAGAGATTTATAGGCAAATGGCTTGAAGTCAGAGGATTAACTCTATCTGAAGAAAAGACCAAGATTGTTCACTCGACTGATGGTTTTGATTTTTTGGGCCATCACATCAGGCATTATGAAAATCGAGTCAAGGGAACATATAAATTAAAGCTGTTAAATGGCACCCCTGTTGAACAACGAAGGGCTAAAGCAACGCATGTATTACGAGTTGAACCAACCAAAGAAAAGATAAAAGGTCATTATAGAGATATAAGTGATACTATCTGGAAGGCAAAGACAGCAACTCCCTTGCAACTAATTGCAATACTCCAACCTAAGATAACAGGCTGGGCAAACTACTATAAGACAGTGCATTCGAGTGAGACATTCAGTAAACTTGATATGTTACTCTGGAAAAGGCTATACCAATGGGCTTGTCGTAAGCACCCAAATAAGGGTAAACGCTGGGTAGCTGATAAGTACTTTGGCACTGTCAATGGTAGAAAATGGACTTTTGCTCAAATAGTGGGCAAAGGTAAAGACAGAAAAATCGTCAAATATCTCAAGGGATATTCCAAGCACAAAGAAAGAACGGGGAGTTATGCTAAGGTTGGTTACGATAGGTCATATTACGACGGTGATACCGCCTACTGGGCGGGACGGCTTTCCAAAGGCTACGGTAACATCACACCGTCTAAAGCGAAAATGCTAAAGAGACAAGATGGGATTTGTCCAGTATGCAAATGTAGATTTACTAACACAGATTTACCAGAAGCACATCATATTCACCAAAGACATTTAGGAGGTGAGGATACATATAAGAATCTTGTGCTGGTTCATCTACATTGCCATGACAAAATCCATCGGGAATACAGACGTAAGAAAGAGGAAAACTGTCAGGCCCATAAAGATTACAAGAAGTTTTTGAATAAAGATGGGACTATTAAATACAAAGAAACAAATACAGATGGTACCTCTACTGTACTTAGAACCGGAAAAGATGCAGGAATAATAACACCTGTATCGGGTGATAACAAAGGGCCAATTTGAAATCACTCTAGTAGCTAGGAGATTTACTATAAAGTTCTTGGAGTAAATCAACTCGGGGGGAAACTCCCACAATTAATGAGAGAAGTTATTGATAGATATTCTACTTAGTGATAGTTTTCACTAATCCGAGGAGCCGGATGAGTTCGAGAGTCTCAAGTCCGGTTTTGAAGACTGGCATTGTAGGGTGGACTTCAAACTCCTGCCACCACGGGGGATAAGGGAGGTGACCTGCATCGCCAAGTTTAACAACGGCGCGGACGAATGAGGAGGGGCGCTCCTTGTTGACTGCATTTAATTTTCCATTAAAAAAATGAGACTGTGAGCGATGGCAAAAAAATGTATGATCTTTCGTGAGGTCAAACGCGAACGGACCGTCAAAAAATATGCGGCCAAACGGGCAGCGTTGAAAGCTATCTTGGCTGATATGAACGCCTCTGAAGAGGAGCAGGATACGGCTAGATATAAATTGCAATCATTGCCACGTAATGCCAGTCCCAGTCGTTTGCGTAATCGGTGTCAAATCACCGGTCGGCCACATGGTTATTATAGGCGATTTGGTTTGAGCCGAAATAAGTTGCGTGAAGCGGCTATGCAAGGGTTTGTGCCAGGTTTAGTTAAGTCAAGTTGGTAAGGATAAATTTATGAGCATGTCAGATCCGATTGCCGACCTGTTAACACGTATTCGTAATGCAGAGGCAGTCAGGAAAAAGCAGGTGGTTATGCCCGCTTCAACAGTTAGAGTGGGTATTGCCAACCTTTTAAAGGAGGAAGGCTATATTATTGATTATAGTCTTTCTGAAGGCGTTAAGCCGGTTTTGACAATCATTTTGAAATATTATGAGGGTAAGCCGGTGATTTCTCAACTCAAGCGGGTGAGCCGCCCCGGTTTGCGTATTTATAAAGCTAAGGATAAGCTACCTCAAGTGTTGGGCGGTTTGGGTGTCGCTATTATTTCTACAAGTAAAGGATTGATGACTGATCGCCAGGCGCGTTTAGAGGGTCATGGTGGCGAGGTATTGTGTTTTGTTTCTTAAGGTAGGTAGGCATGTCAAGAATCGCTAATAGTCCCATTGCATTACCTCAAGGTGTTGAGGTGAATTTGCAAAATGTGGCGCTCAATGTTAAAGGCAATAAAGGTACCTTGTTTCAGGCCCTTCATAAGGATGTGGAAGTAAAGTTAACTGATAATACTTTGACATTTGCACCAAAAATAAATTCTAAAACGGCAAGTGCTTTAGCGGGCACAACGCGGGCTTTAGTTAATAATATGGTGCTGGGTGTTACGCAGGGCTTTGAGAAAAAACTGATTTTGGTAGGTGTAGGTTATAAGGCGCAGGTACAAGGTAATGTGCTGAATCTGACTTTAGGCTTTTCTCATCCGGTGAATTTTAAGATTCCTGATGGTATTAGCATTGAGACGCCATCGAGTAAAACTGAGCCCAGTATCCTCGTCAAAGGTATAGATAAACAGAAAGTCGGGCAAGTGGCTGCCAATATCCGCGCTTTTCGTCCGCCAGAGCCTTATAAGGGTAAAGGTGTGAAGTATGCCGATGAGGTGATTGTAAGAAAAGAAGCGAAGAAAAAGAAATAGGGGATAATAATGGATAAAAAGTCAGCCCGATTGCGTCGTGCCCGCCGATCCAGAGCAACTATTAAAAGATTAGGTGTGACGCGGTTGTGTATACATAAAACGCCTCGACATATTTATGCACAAGTGATTGCACCCGATGGTGCTTGTGTTGTCGCTAGTGCTTCTAGTTTAGAGAAAGATTTTAAACAAGCTATCGGTCCTGGTGGCAATGTGAGTGCTGCAACAGAGGTGGGTAAAACCATTGCGGAACGTGCTAAGGCTGCCGGTATTATAAAGGTGGCTTTTGATCGTTCTGGTTTTAGATATCATGGTCGTGTTAAGGCTTTGGCTGACGCGGCGCGTGAGAATGGTTTGAGTTTCTAAAAAAAAGAGGTGCAAGGTACGCCTTGCACTCCTCAGCAAAAGGATTATAAGTTTTTATGGCAATTGAGGCACAACAACGTACTAAGAATGATGATTATTTGGAAAAACTGATTTCTGTTAATCGTGTTGCTAAGGTTGTTAAGGGCGGACGTATTTTCAGTTTTACGGCTTTGACGGTTGTCGGCGATGGTAAAGGTGAAGCGGGGTTTGGTTATGGTAAAGCCCGTGAAGTGCCTTTGGCTATTGCGAAAGCGATGGAAAATGCTCGTAAGAATTTGTGCTCGATTTCCTTGAAAGGTACGACTTTACAGCATTCGATTGTCGCCGAGCATGGTGCCGCTAAGGTGTATATGCAGCCCGCCTCCGAGGGAACTGGGGTTATTGCCGGTGGCGCGATGCGTGCGGTGTTTGATGTGTTAGGGGTGCGTGATGTGTTAGCTAAAACCATTGGCAGTTCTAATCATAAAAATGTTGTGCGTGCCATGTTTAAGGGTTTAACAACGATGGCAAATGCAGAATCTGTCGCGGCAAAACGTGGCAAAACAGTTGAAGAAATTTTGGGGACTACAACAAGTTGAACAAAAAACTTAAAGTGACGCAAGTGGGTAGCATCCACGGGCGTAAGCCGGCACATAAGGCTTGTGTTGCAGGATTGGGTTTGCGGCGCCGGCATCATAGGGTTGAAGTCGAAGAGACACCGGCTATACGTGGCATGATTAATAAGGTTGCCTATCTTTTGAAAGTGGAAGAAGTTTAGTTATGTATTTGAATAGTTCCTAAATCTATAGATGTTTATTTATAGACATGGAGCTAACAGCGGGCTACGCAAGAAGTTAGATAGGTCATCACACCCGCTGATGTGATTCCAGTCGGTCGCTCTGTGGTCCGGCATTAAGGGTAGCGGAAACGTGAATGTGTGCCGGATGTAAAAAACCTTTTTAACAACCGCGAGGAGTACTTTACTTCCCTTTTTGGGGAGGCCTTAAATGGCACAAGCACCAAGTATTTTTACTCGGTGCATTCGTTGTTTTTTGACTATTTGCCAAATAAATAATTAGTTGAAATTCTTTAGCTAATTAGTTAAACTTTTTTAGTAATTTGGAATTAGTCTGTATAATCTTCATCTATATTTCTCTCTAATTTTCTATAAAACAAGTAAATGTATTTAAATACTTTAAAACCGGCAGCAGGGGTAAAAAAAACGGCTAAGCGTGTCGGACGTGGTATCGGTTCAGGTTTCGGTAAAACTTGTGGACGTGGGCATAAGGGCCAACGTTCTCGTTCTGGTGGTTTTCACAAAGTCGGTTTTGAGGGTGGACAGATGCCTTTGCAAAGGCGTTTACCAAAAGTGGGCTTTGTTTCGCCAAAGGCGGGAAAGATCGCGCAAGTTTGTCTTCATGAGCTTGAGCGTGTTGAGCAAGATATCGTGGATTTGTTGAGTTTGAAAGCCGCCAATATTGTTCCGCAGAAGACTAAGCGTGTTAAAATTATTGCGTCGGGGCAGTTGACGAAGGGGCTTAAAATTCAGCGTTTGGCCGTTACAAAAGGGGCTCGCGCCGCGATAGAGGCGGCGGGTGGCACAATTGAGTAACATTAAATCATTGTTAGAAAGTGGCTATTAATACACCAGGTTTAGAATTAGGTAAGTTAGGCAGATTAACCGAATTGAAGCAACGTTTGTTGTTTGTGCTGGGCGCGATTATTGTTTTTCGCGTCGGCACTTTTATCCCAGTGCCTGGGATTGATCCGGTGCTATTGGCTGAAATGTTTAAAGAGCAACAAGGCACTATCTTAGATATGTTTAACATGTTTTCGGGTGGTGCTTTAGAACGTTTTTCGGTGTTTGCAATAGGTATTATGCCGTATATTTCTGCCGCTATTATTATGCAATTATTAACGGCTGTTTCTCCGACGCTTGAGCAGTTGAAAAAGGAGGGAGAATCAGGGCGGCGAAAGATTACTCAATATACTCGTTATGGGACTTTGGCTTTGTCAACTTTCCAAGCGACGGGTGTGGCTATTGCTTTGGAAAGTCAAAACGTGGTTATTGAACCCGGTATGGCTTTTCGGATTACGGCAATAATGACTTTGGTAACGGGTGCCATGTTTTTAATGTGGTTGGGTGAACAAGTCACGGAGCGTGGGATTGGTAATGGTATTTCAATTATCATTTTTGCGGGTATTGTGGCGGGTTTACCTTCTGCCGTTGGTGGCTCTTTGGAGTTGGCACGTACTGGTCAGCTACATGTATTGACGGTATTGGTCTTATTTGCCGTTGTGTTGTTGGTAACCGCTTTTGTGGTATTTGTTGAGCGGGGGCAGCGGCGTTTAACGGTTAATTATGCGAAACGTCAGGTTGGAAATAAGTTGTATGCTGGGCAGAGTAGTCATTTGCCTTTGAAGATGAATATGGCAGGTGTGATTCCGCCCATTTTTGCGTCAAGTATTATTTTATTTCCGGCAACCTTGGGCGGTTGGTTTGGTAGTAGTGAAGGGATGATATGGTTAAAGGATTTGTCCCAAGCTTTGTCTCCTGGTCAGCCTTTGTATGTTTTGCTCTATGCCGTTGCGATTATTTTCTTCTGTTTTTTTTATACAGCCTTGATTTTTAATCCGAGAGAGACGGCGGATAATTTGAAGAAGTCGGGTGCTTTTATTCCAGGAGTCAGACCGGGTAGACAGACGGCGGATTATATTGATAAGGTCATGTCGCGTTTAACTTTGGCGGCAGCTATTTATATGACGGCGGTTTGTTTGTTGCCAGAATTTTTGATTCTTAAATGGAATGTGCCTTTTTATTTTGGTGGGACTTCTTTGTTGATTATTGTGGTCGTTATCATGGATTTTATGGCACAAGTACAGGCCCATTTGATGTCGCATCAGTATGATGGTTTGATGAAAAAGGCTAATTTGAGAGGAAGTAATCCTTTAATGCACTAACTCATTTCGACGCGGAGCGTCGAGGCAGGCATTCCTTTGCGGAGCAACGGAACGAGATTATGTAGGGTGGGTAGAGCGAGAGCGAAACCCACCATTTGACGCGATTTGGTGGGTTGGGCGTCCCGCCACTTCGTATCGCTACC
Organism: Candidatus Thiomargarita nelsonii; assembly: GCA_000785145.2. Taxonomy (GTDB): domain Bacteria; phylum Pseudomonadota; class Gammaproteobacteria; order Beggiatoales; family Beggiatoaceae; genus Thiomargarita; species Thiomargarita nelsonii_B. The sequence continues at coordinate 50,544 of JSZA02000027.1, read as the reverse complement.
GCTCTACCCACCCTACAATTGTCGAAAATGGACTTGTGTATAAGTGAGTGCGCGAGGCAAAGGAACGAGAACATAAATTGTTAGGTATAAAATGAAAGTAAGAGCATCCGTTAAAAAAATCTGTAGAAATTGCAAAATTATTCGTCGTAATGGTTCTGTTAGAGTGATTTGCACGGAAAAACGACATAAACAACGCCAAGGATGAATCTTGGACATCCAAGATAAATCTTGGACTCCTATTTTTTGAGATAACGAGAAGAATTATGGCCCGTATTGCTGGTATTAATATTCCGGTACAAAAGCACACAGTTATTGCATTAAGGTCTATTTATGGTATTGGTCCCACCTTGGCTCTGCAAATTTGTGATGCGACCGGTATCGTTCCAAGTACCAAGGTTAGGGATTTAAAAGAAACAGATTTGGACAGTTTGCGTACTGAAATTGCCAAATACAATGTTGAAGGTGATTTGCGTCGTGAAGTCGCAATGAATATCAAACGTTTGATGGATTTGGGATGTTATCGTGGTATGCGACATCGGCGTGGTTTGCCATTACATGGTCAACGCACCCGTACCAATGCCCGTACCCGTAAAGGTCCTCGCAAACCCATCAGGAAGAAGTGAAGAATATAAGCTATGGCGAAAACAAAATCACGCCCACGTAAGAAGGTTAAAAAGCATGTCACAGATGGCATTGTCCATGTGCATGCTTCTTTTAATAATACGATTATTACTATTACTGATCGCCAAGGCAATGCTTTGGGTTGGGCTACCGCTGGGGGAAGTGGTTTTCGCGGTTCACGTAAAAGTACCCCTTTTGCTGCCCAAATCGCCTCTGAAAAAGTCGGTAATGTGGTCAAAGAATTTGGTGTCAAAAATTTGGAAGTACGGGTTAAAGGACCAGGGCCAGGACGTGAATCAGCCGTGCGCTCCCTCAATGCCAATGGTTTTAAAATTACCAGTATCACTGATGTTACACCAATTCCGCATAATGGTTGTCGCCCGCCTAAGAGGCGCAGAGTTTAATATTGGAAAAAAAGTATGGCGAGATATCTTGGTCCTAAATGTAAATTAAGTCGTCGTGAAGGCACCGATCTTTTTTTAAAGCATCGGGCGCGGGGATTGGAGTCTAAATGTAAGTTAGACAAGATACCAGGACAGCATGGCGATAAACGTGCTCGTTTGTCTGATTATGCCTTGCAATTGCGTGAAAAACAAAAGTTACGCAGATTATATGGTATTTTAGAGCGGCAATTTCATAATTATTATGTCAAAGCCAGTGGATTCAAAGGTTCAACTGGTGAGAATTTGCTGAAATTACTTGAAAATCGTTTAGATAACGTGGTGTATCGCATGGGATTTGCGGTGACGCGAGCGGAAGCGAGACAATTGGTCAGCCATAAGTCGATTTTGGTTAATGATAAGGTGGTCAATATTCCTTCCTATCAAGTCAAAGCGAATGATGTTATTAGCATTCGTGAAAAAAGCAGAGAACAATTGCGTATTAAGGCAGCATTAAGCAGTGCCCAAGAATATGGTTTTCCAGAGTGGGTTGATGTTGATGCTAATCAGATGCAGGGAGTGTTTAAGTCAAGCCCTGAACGTATGGAATTGCCTAGTGATATTAATGAACAACTTGTCGTTGAATTGTATTCTAAGTAAGTAAGTGACTTGATTTGCTAGGAGTCCAAGATTTATCTTGGACGAGACTAATACTATAGCCTTGAAATTTATTTCAAGGCTAATTTATTTTTTAGGCAGTGAAATGGAATTATTAAAGCCGCGTATAGTTGATGTCAAATACCCCACCGCTAAAAAGACTAATGCTAAGATAACTTTAGAGCCATTAGATCGTGGCTTCGGACATACTTTGGGTAATCCCTTAAGACGTGTGCTATTGTCTTCCTTACCTGGAGCGGCAGTGGTCGAAGCGAAGATTGATGGGGTGTTACATGAATACTCCTCCATTGAGGGAGTACAAGAAGATGTCATTGACATCTTATTGAATTTAAAAGGTTTAGCGATTCGTATGTTTGAGCGCACGGAAGCCACTTTGCGACTGAATAAAAAGGGACCAGGTCCCGTTTGTGCCTCTGATATTGAATTGGAATCCAATGTTGAGATTGTTAATCCCGCTCATGTGATTGCTAACTTGACGAAGGAAACTGATCTGAACATGACTTTAAAAGTTCTAATGGGACGGGGTTATCAGCGGGCCATTCAAGGGGATGATGGCAGTGAAAGTCCGATTGGTACTTTAAAACTAGATGCGTCCTTCAGTCCTGTTTTGCGTGTCGCATACCATGTTGAGAGTGCGCGTGTCCAACAACGTACTAATTTGGATAAACTCATCATTGATGTGGAAACGAATGGTACAATCGATCCAGAAACCGCCGTTAAAAAGGGCGCCTCTATCTTGCAAAATCAGCTTTCCGTCATTGTCAGTTTGGAGGGTTGTCCCGATCAACTTGATGGCATATCGAGCGGAATAAATATTCCTATTGATCCCCTTTTATTGCGGCCAGTGGATGAGTTGGAATTGACAGTACGTTCAGCTAATTGTCTGAAAGCAGAAAATATTCTTTATATTGGTGATCTGATTCAGAAAAGTGAGGGAGAGTTGTTGAAAACGCCTAATCTTGGGAAGAAGTCTATGACTGAAATTAAGGAAGTTTTAGCTACGCGGGGACTGTCTCTTGGGATGCATTTGGAAAATTGGCCGCCCCATGGACTTTATGATGATAAGCAGAAAAACAAATAGTAAAATCATTCAGCAGAATGACGGTTTTTTTTGGGGTAGCGTTGTTCTGCCTTCATTTATAATTGAAAAGGAAAGTTATGCGTCACAGGAATAAAGGTAGGCATTTAAATCGTACCTCAAGTCATAGAAAAGCTATGTTTAAAAATATGGCCGTCTCGATTATGCGCCATGAAATCATTAAAACGACTTTGCCTAAGGCGAAAGAGTTGCGTCGATTCGTTGAGCCTTTGATTACTTTGGGTAAAGAAGATAGTGTTGCAAAACGCCGCTTGGCATTTGCACGCTTACGTGATCGAGAGATAGTGACTAAACTATTTAATGAGTTAGGTCCTCGCTACAAAGAACGTCCGGGTGGGTATTTACGCATTCTTAAGTGTGGATTTAGAGTCGGAGATAAAGCACCTATGGCTATTGTAGAATTGGTCGATAGGCCAGAGGACATGGTCGAGGTTTAAAATCATTTAATTTGTTGTTTCGGGAATGAGGTACGATTTCCCGAAACGAAGTAATAGCGACAACGGTTTCGGGAAATCGTACCTCATTCCCGAAACAACGAAAAAAAGATTTCTCTCGTTGGTCGAAATGACAGTTTTTTTTTGCGACAATAAAAATAATGCCACGACACCATTCTTCAGCCGATAAAGGTCTCTTTATCGGCTTTCTCATTTTAATGTTCTGGTTACCCCTGCCTTTGGGTAGCAATCGTCCTTGGGCATGGGCTATCATGGAAGTTTGGATATTTAGCCTCTTCCTAGTTTGGTTATGGGGATTTTGGCAAGGAAGGTTCAAGCTGACTCCTGTTTTTTATAAAGCCAAACCTATATTTATTTTGTTTGGTTTGTGGTTGTTCTATATTGCCTTTCAGTGCATTCCCTTGCCCTATTTTTTGATTGAATGGTTATCTCCAGAAGCCGCTTCTATGCAGGCTTTGTGGACTGCTCATCCAACGACGGCGACTCTGTCAGTCACACCTCATACAACGGCGATTTCTCTGCTCAAAAGTATCAGTTATGTTTTGCTATTTGTGCTAACACTGTTACTTGTCAGGCGAGCTAAACGTTTGCGCTGGTTAGCCTACACTTTGGTATTGAGTGGGCTCTTCCAAGCGGTTTATGGCAGCATATTAACCTTAAGTGGGATAGACAGCTTATTTCTTGAAAAAGTCCCTTATGCGGGACTGGCGACGGGTTCGTTTATTAATCGTAATCATCTCGCAGGCTATTTGGAAATGTGTTTAGCGGTGGGGATTGGTTTGCTGATTGCACAACTGAAAGACTCCGACAATACGACATGGCGACAACGTTTGCGCTCTTTGGTGGCTTGGGTGTTGAGTGATAAAATGCGGTTGAGATTGTATCTTGTGATGATGGTTATTGCATTGGTGTTGACTCACTCTCGTATGGGTAATACGGCGTTTTTTGCCAGTATGATGATTGCAGGTGTTGTCGGTTTGATACTTTTCCGCCAACATGCGCCCCGCGCTACTGTCATATTGCTGGTTACTTTGATCGTGATTGATATTTTGATTGTTGGGGCTTGGTTTGGGGTAGAGAAAGTCGCTCAGCGCTTGCAGCAAACCAGTTTGGTTTCTGAAGAGCGCGATGAGGTGAATATTTATAGCATTTCGTATTGGCAGGATTATTTATGGACAGGCTCTGGGCTTGGCAGTTATAAGTTGACGTTTCCACGTTATCGAGGGGATGATGTGAGAGGTTTTTTTGATCATGCCCATAATGATTATTTGGAGTTTGGAGCGGAGACGGGTATTATTGGTCTGCTATTGCTGGGGAGTATTGTTATTTTTTCTTTGGGACTTGCGCTATTGGCGCAATATCGACGACGTGATTCTTTGTCTCGTGGTATAGCTTTTAGTGCATTCATGGCTATTACTGCTTTACTCATTCATAGTAGTGTCGATTTCAATCTACAAATTCCCGCGAATGCTGCGACTTTTATAGTGATTCTGGCGATGGCGTGGTTGGCGTATTTTTTAAAGCCTGAGACTAGAAGAAAATCTAAAGTGCGTAAAAGAGTCGTACTAGCTGTGGAAAGCAAGGTCCAAAATAATCCAATTCCTTAACTCGTGTCAATTTCAATCTACAAATCCCCGCGACTTTTATAGGCCACCCCTTAGTACAACGGATTAGGGGAATAAACGGATAACCCTCTAAGACCATTGATGAACAATCCGTTTATTCCCCTAATCCGTTGTACTGGATGGTATGGATATTTGATAAACACGTAACGCCCCCCCTAGTACTCTGTCAATGTTAAATTGATGGGTGTTGTAGGGTGCGTCCTGGGCACAAATTAAGAGTCACGGTGCGTAGGACGCACCCTACATTACCCATAAAAACAACCTTGACGATGTACTAGTACTCTGTCAAAGTTATCTTGACGTGTTGGAATACAAAGCTTTAGCTTTGTCAGACAGTACTACGCTGCCGCTTTGTACTCCAAAAAAACAAATTGACAGAGTACTAGAGCTAAATCTAAAGTGCGTAAAAGAGTCGTACTACCTGTGGAAAGCAAGGTGTAATAGGAGTCCAAGATTTATCTTGGACGATGGTGTACCGATTATTTTATCAGAAAGTCAAAAGCTATCGGGGCACAAACCGGTATATCGACTGATTGATGATTCTGAATTGAAGTTGACTATTTTTGCGGCCAAATCTCCCCATCAAGATTACAATCCAAATCCTTAACTAACTACAGGGATTTTTCTTTTGACAGGGATAAGTCAAAATCTTATTAGATTTATCCATCCCTCTAGTTAAGGTTTTTTCAAACACTCAATAGTGCAAAGGGTTCCATAGATTTCTAAGGTTTCGCCATTGAGGGATTGTTTGATGAATTTAGCCACGACACTGTTTTTATGCTCTCGTTCCTACGCTCCGCGCACTCTCTTATACATAAGTTTTTTTTAAGGTTAGTATCAAAAAAATCCTATTTTTTGAAAAAATAGGATTTTTAAGCTGGAGTCGGTGTCAAAAAAATAGAAGGCTCAAGTCGGAAAGACACTTGTGTCGGCTCGATGAGCGCTTCGCTAAGGGAACGAGAAAAAACACCTTGCCCACCCTACAAAACAATGCCATTAAGTTAAGCATAAATGCGTTTTTTTTTAAATTTTTAACAATGGTGGGTGCAGCGAAGCTCTACCCACCCGACAAAAAAAACCTTAACTTAATGGCATTGACCCTACAAAATCCCTGTAACTTCTGGAATATTTTCAGTCAGTTTCAACCATTTTAAATATTTCATCTTTAATGAAAAGTAAATTTTTATAAATCTCTTTTAGTTCTTCAATTTTAGTGCTGTCGAAGTTTATCGAGATAAAATACCGGTACTTATTTTCAGCTAATTTTTCTAATATTACAAAATTCCAAATAGCTCCAACAATATAGGCGCCTTTCATGGTTTGGAAATTATTTAATTCAACACCTGCTATCAGTTCTGCTAAAAGTTGTGGTTCTGGATAGCCGCTTTCTTTTCCTTTTTTAAATTCTTGAATAAAAAAATAGGGTTTCTCTGAATATTCTAAACCTTTTGAAATTAAGAAATCGGTTATGCCGGTAAGGATAAAGTTCTCTGTTTTGTATGTGATTTTTTGTTCATAAAAATCTCTTATTTCTTTATTTATATCTCTAAAATCAATTTTATTTAGAATAGGCGCAATAAATTTTACTTTTAAATCTTCTTCTTGGTAAATTCTAATAAAATTAAATTCTTTGTTGAGAAGTTCAGTTAAAAATTGAATGTCATTATCTTTGATAATTATTTGGTTATTAAACCAGTTATCAAAAATGTCAGTTGAAAACTTTTGTTTTATATTAACTAATTGTCTTAATTCCTGATCTTTAATTTTACTAAAATAATAAATAGGAAGATCTTCCTTTGTCATTGCTAACCTCCACTATTCTAGTGATGATATTTCATTAAAGAGCCAATTAATAGTATTGAAGACTCGTTGTAATTCGGTCGTGGCAGAGATAGATTTTGAATCTATGGTAAAAATATTATTATCTAATTTGCCAAATTGCCAAAGAACACCGCTTGTCACAATAGCATAACACGTTGTGGCAGGTTTGCAACCTTTCGAGCTTAGGAGAAATCTTGTAACGTTTTTCCTTGAACAAAAACGTTATGGACGGGCTTGCAAACTGGCTCCTCTGATGTTAAATTTGAGCTTTTTTTTGGGGATATTTTTCAAGCTGGTTTTGTTCCGTTTTTAGAAATCCTATTTTTCCAAAAAATAGGATTTCTTAATCTATCGTCGCGGTGAGAAATCCTATTTTTCCAAAAATTATGAAACGTTGTTTATCGAGCCCTCAAAAAGATCGGACTTATCCACTGGAATTGCTGGATTATTATCAATAAATTGAATGGCTTGCTGAATAACCCCCGCCTATACCTTCGCCAATTTAAAAAACGGGGTTTTTTAACCAATAAACGGCGTTGCAAGGTACACTCCTGATCTTAGTCTTGCTTTAGCGACTGCCTTAATAATTGTGGATCATATTGATCAGTGATGATCGCTTTTCCTATTCCTTGTAATAGCACTAAACGGAGTTTACCTGCTTGGACTTTTTTATCGACTTGCATCAATTCTAACATCCGCTCAATCGTAAAACCTTTAGGAATACGGGTTGGCAAAACCATTTTTTCTATGAGCCTCTTGATACGTGTCACATCCGTCTCGCTCATCCAACCCAATCGCGCCGAAAATTGTGCCGCTAAACACATACCAATGGCTACCCCTTCGCCGTGTAAATACACCCCGTAGCCTAAGCCCGTTTCAATCGCATGTCCAAAAGTATGACCTAAATTGAGTAGAGCACGTTGTCCGCTTTCACGCTCATCTTTTGCTACAATATTCGCCTTGTCTTGACAAGAACGGGCTATCGCAAAACTTAAGGCTGAAAAATCGCGTGCTAACAATGCCTCTGCATGACTTTCCAGCCACTCAAAAAATTCTAAGTCATTGATTAATCCGTATTTAATAACCTCAGCCAATCCCGCACTCAATTGTCTATCGTCTAAGGTTTGCAAAGTGTTGAGGTCTATGACGACACAAAGGGGCTGATGAAAGGCGCCTATCATATTTTTACCCAGTGGATGATTGACGCCTGTTTTGCCGCCGACGGAGGAATCAACTTGGGCAAGTAAAGTCGTCGGAATTTGGATAAATGGCACGCCCCGCTGATAACAAGCGGCTGCAAATCCGGTCATATCTCCTACCACGCCCCCGCCTAAGGCAACTAAGGTGGTTTGACGGTCAAAACGCTGGCTGAGTAGCGTATCAAAAATCTTGTTTAATACCGTTAGATTTTTGTATTTTTCTCCATCGGGTAAAATGACTGAATCTGTTTTAAAATTTGCAAAAGCAGTCAATGTTTTTTTCAGATATAAAGGTGCTACCGTTTCATTAGTCACGATCAGCACTTGCTGCCCGTATGGGGTGGTTAATGCCGTTTGCCCCAATAAGTGCTCACCTATATAAATAGGATAACTACGCGCACCTAAATCAACTTGTAATTTTTTCATGCTCTTTTTTTTGTAAATGTTTGAGAACGGCTTTGACCACTTGGCGTATGTTACGCTGTCCCGTTTCAATTGTCACATCTGCCACTTGAGTGTACAGCGGATGCCGTTCCCTGAACAGCGTTTCCAACTTTTCACGGCGATCTGAGGTTTGCAACAAGGGGCGATGATGGCTATGAGCCGTGCGCTCCAATAAATGCTCTACTGAGGCGTGCAAATAAATAACATAGCCACGACTTTGTAGTAGCTCACGATTGGTGGCACTCAAAACGACACCGCCCCCAGTGGACAGGATGATATTATCAACTGCTGTCAATTCAGCAATTATGGCTCGCTCACGCTTGCGAAATCCGGCTTCGCCTTCATATTCAAAAATCCAAGGGATTGTCACGCCGGTCTGTTTTTCAATCTCATGGTCACTATCTATAAAGGTCAAATTCAATATTTCGACTAAATGATGAGCGATAGTGGTTTTGCCTACGCCCATGGGACCCACTAAAAAAATATTTGTTAAACGGCTCATTATTAAATATCCCTCTTACCTGCCCATTTTGGTAGGCGATAAATCGCCTACTACGAACTTACAATTTTCCTTAACTTTTGAACGGTGGCACTGCTTGTGTTTTAAGGTGCCGGCAAAAAAAGAATACGAGCATAAAGATAGCCATAAACGTCCAAAACATAACCGTTTCTGCTACAAGAAAGTATAAACCTATCAAGCCAATTAATGCTAAGCAAATGGCAGAGCCAACCAAGATTACGATAACCTGAGTGACCGTAAAGCCAGCATCTAAGAGTAAATGATGAAGATGCTCCCGATCCGCCTCGAAAGGGGAGTGACCTTTGAGGATTCGGCGTATGCTTGTAGTACCCGTATCAAGGAGGGGCAAAGCAAAAATCCAGAGTGCCGTCACTGGTGTCATGCTATGGTGTTCACCTTGAGAGAAGATAATCAAAAACCACACGACGATAAAACCTAGAAACATGCTGCCGGCATCTCCCATAAAGACTTTTGCCTTTGGCTGTCCAGGATAGCGCAAATTAAATCTCAGAAAAGCCAGTACGGTAGCTATTAATAACAATAAGACAATAAAGAGTTGCTCTAACCCCCCCATCCAAGAGATAAAGGCTAAGCTGGAGAGCGTAATCAGTGTTAATCCACCCGCTAAACCGTCTACACCATCGACCATATTGATGGCATTAATTGCCATAATAACCGCCAAAATCGTTAGCGGCCATCCAAAAAAGAGCCCTAATTCAAGATCACCTGAAGTCCAGCCAATCGTGCCCAAGTTGTGAAGTACCGCACCATCTTGTACAATTATCATCAGTGCGACTAACATTTGTGCTAAAAACCGTGTGCCAGGGGGTAAATCCTGAAAATCATCGAGAACGCCTACAATCATTAAAATGGCGGCACCGGCAATTAGGCTCCGTAGTCCTGACAGCGATTGATCTAAAAACAATAGAGCTAACATAAAACCACAGAACATCGCAAGACCACCAATCAGCGGGATTTTTCCCTCATGATGTTTACGGTCGTCATCAGGGTGATCTACGAGATTAATACGCAATGCCAAGGGTTTCAATTCATGCAAAAGAATCACGGTAATTGAAAAAGCTATTACCAAACTCATTAAGTTGTTCATATTCATGACATAAAAAGTTTTTTTTGGTTCGTTCCTTATGAATGGGTAAATGATAAATGTTTATAAATTATATAGCATAAGGTTTGGCTATAATAAATAAAATAGCTTTTGCCTATTGAACATTGTTCAAATTTCAAGGCGGCATTTTGGAGTCCAAGATTTATCTTGGGCATTTTACATACATAATAACGGGGTTTTGGCAACCCTACAGCATGGAAAAGTTCTATGAATAAAAAGATACTTACATTTGCAGTAGCGATGGCACTGCCAATGGCAACCCAGGCTGAAATCAGTATATCAGATAATATTAGTATCACAGGTACAATCCAAGCAGAAGTTGTCACTTGGGAAGTGGCAAATGGGAATGCGGTGGCAGAAAGAGTCAGCTTTCAGCCCACACAATTTGAGGATATGGATCGTCAAACACTCACCAAGGATTATTGGGGTAGCGTACTTAATGAAGGTCCTAATCACATACAATTTGATTTTGATGAAAAACTGGGTGATGGTTTGATGGCAGAGGCGCGTTATGTAGCCGCTTTCAGCACTGTGGGCAATTTTTTATCTAACCCGATTGGTCAAGAGGCTTGGTTGGGCTTAAAAACCAATGCTGGTTTCCACTTTCGTTATGGGACACTGACTGGGGTTTACAAGTCATCTCATAAACTTATTGATCCGTGGGCTTTCACTTCTCTGCAATCCCGTGGTACGGGAGGGGGCATGTCTGGCGATCATTACATCAGGGTGAGCAAGTGCGATAACACCTACTGCATTATTACGGACGAAAGCACAAAGGGTCTAGGATTGACCAATGAAGGCTGGATAGAAGGTGCGTTTGAAGTGGGACTCAAATCAAGCGGATTTTCAGCTAGAGTACAGGGCGCTGTTGACGATGCCTCTGAAATGGATCGTGCTGGACTTGTTGAACTGAGATTTACTGTGCCTCATTTTGGCGTTTGGCTTGCTGGCTCTTTTGCTGATATTGAGTTAAAAGAGGTGACAAATCGCACTAATTGGAAAATTGGTGGTTTTTACCATTTTAAAAAGCTGACATTCGCTTTACAGTATGAGGATGCAGAAATCGGGACACTTGACAATAACCCAGAAGGGGGAGCGTATATTCTTGGTTCTCTTGATTTTACAAAGAATAATGTCACTATCGCGGGCTGGGTTGCTGGCTACCGTTCTGAGGACAGGATGTTAGATGAAGATGCTTTAAGCTGGGCTATTGGTGTCAAGTACCACTTTAGCAAGCGTACTCAAATTTATGGGGGTTATCGTGATACTAATAGCGATAATGATTTCCGCGATGAAAATGTAGCGACTTTTGGTATCAGACACGTATTTTAAGGCATTATTCTGACATTGTTGTTGGAGTCCAAAGCTAAAGCTTTGGACGAGCCCGCTGCTAGCCCAAAGCTAAAGCTTTGGACTCCAATATCGTTATTTAGGCGCACCAATTTGACAGCCTGACCAACCTTGTGTATGTTGTATCACCAAATCCAACAAAGCTTGGATGTGTTCAACATTATCATTCAACGCGGGAATATAATGAAATGCTTTGCCCCCCGCCTGTAAAAATATTTGGCGATTTTCTTGACTAATTTCTTCTAAGGTTTCTAAACAATCAGCGGCGAAACCAGGGCATATAATATCGACTCGTTTTAGCCCAGCCTTGCCCAACGCGGTTAAGGTATGATCGGTATAAGGTTTGAGCCATTCCTCCCGCCCAAATCGTGATTGAAACACGACTTGCCATTTTTCTTCTTTTAAATCAAGTTGAGCCGCCACCAATCGCGCCGTTTTGTGACATTCACAATGGTAAGGATCACCAGCGATAAAAAAGCGTTTGGGAATACCATGAAATGAAAACAATAACTTATCGGGTGTCCCCTGTTTGCTCCAATAATTTTTAATCTGCTCCGCTAAGGCACGAATATAAGCTGGCAGATCATGGTAATGCGAGATAAAACGTACATCGGGCACCCAACGCCAGCGTTTCAACACATCCGCAACAGCATCAAAACTTGAGCCCGTTGCGGCACCTGAATATTGTGGATACAAGGGCAATATCAAAATTCGTCGCGCATTCGCTTGGCGTAGTTGTTCTAAGCCGGCTGCTATGGATGGATTGCCATAGCGCATAGCTAAAGCAACCGTCATGGGGCCGACAAAATGCGCGTCTACCACTTTTTGAAGTGCTTGCGACTGTGCTTGGCTAATAGATAATAAAGGCGAACCGGTTTCCGTCCAAATTTTTTGATACTTGAGTGCCGAACGGCGTGGACGAATACGCAAAATGATGCCATGTAAAATAAACCACCATAACCAGCGTGGCATTTCTGTCACTCTTGGATCAGCGAGAAATTCTCCCAAATAGCGGCGTAAGGCAGTGGGTGTTGGGGCATCGGGTGTGCCTAAGTTGATTAATAAAATGCCTGTTGTTGGTAGGCTTTCGTGAGAGTAGGATGAAGTGTTATAAATGGTCATTGGTGTGAGAATAAGTGAGTGTTAGGGTCTTCACGACGCGCCTCAGCGAGGATTTCCAAAAACTCGTCCCAATTGGGGCAGTGGCCATGATGGTCTCCTTTTTTTATTGTAATATTATATTAAAGTTTATTTATTATGTAAAATTTATGTCAATTCTAATTCAGACAATAAAATCTCATAAAATTCATTTAAAACAAACGATGAACATCATTACTACATCAAATCAAATAGAAAAATTTTTGTTTGAATTTCAAAATATTGCTAAAGTAAATGGCGTAAGATTTTGGCAACGACCAGAAAATCTGAGTATGATGACCATGCTTGATTTGACTGAATCAGTTGTTACCAAAGATATTTTACTCAATTTGACCGCAAAGGATTATTGCGAAGGCCCGATACCTGAAGAATCTCATTCTGACGCTTGGTGTTTTGGACAAAATATTGATGGCAAAAATGTCTATATTAAATTAACGATTACCAAGAAAAAGAAAAGAAAACGTGCTGAGTGTATCTCTTTTCATGAGCCTACACGCCCCTTATTTTATCCTTATGCTTAACAAAAAGAGGTGATTTATGCAAGAATTTTGTTTTAATTGTGACTACGAAAAAGAGTTACAGCCAAAGAGAGAACCAGTGACAATCACAGTGCGTGGAGAACCCATTTCCGCCACCAAAGAATTTTATCAATGCCCAAACTGTGGACACGCATTTACCAGCAGTCTTGGACATGATGCCTTAGATGAGGCTTATCGTGAATATCGCCGCCGTCATGGCATGTTACAACCAGAAGAAATTCGCAACTGGCGTACACAATACGGATTAACTCAATCTGAACTCAGCACCTTGCTTGGCTGGCTCGATCCAAGCCTTAGCAAATACGAGAACGGTGCTTTACAAGAAGAAACTCAAGACACGCTGCTCAAATTCGCTATGGAACCTATTAACTTATTACAATTGATAAAGAGAAAACCAGAGGCTGTGGCTTTAGATAAACGGGCAAGGCTGATTGAGCAACTTTCCTCTAATCAATCGTTGGCAAAACATTTAGAATATCTTTATGCAGCCTACTGGGGAAATGGCACAGCAATCAGTAGTGAAAAAAAATTAGATTTTGAGAAGAAAGACTTTTTAATCAAACAGTTGCAAATATTAAGACCTATCAGCAATTCCCAATTCGCTTAACAAGCCAGATCGGGCGGGCAACACTTCGCTAAGCACAAGTAATGTTATGACCAATCTTCTAAAACCAAGTTGGGAATTTTAGAAAAATCACGCCAATTACGAGTAACAAGTGTGCCTTTGACGGACAATACAATCGCAGCAATGCGTAAGTCTTGTGTGCCAATGCGTATTTTTGGTTGGCGTAAGGTTTCGTAGTGAGCGAGTGCAGCTTCATCAAAGGATAGCACTTGGATGGTCTTAAAAAAAGCAAGATTAGCTTGTAAATCTGCATAAGCCTGAATAAGTTTTCGTCCTGACGAGGCGGCGCGTTTAATCAATTTGAAACGGCCTTTTATTTGCTCTTCAGCTGTAATGACGGTGATAGCCAATGAGCTACGATCTATTTCAGCCATACGCCGTCTTCACGACGCGCCTCTGCGAGGATTTCCAAAAACTCGTCCCAATTGGGGGAATCCTTTAATATCGCCGTATATTTTAGCCATGGTTGTTCGGCTTGTAGCAATTGATATATATCCGTTTTAAAATCACTGATAGCAAGATGTTGGACTGTCATTATAACCTCCTTAATTTCCTCATGATTTTTTAAAACCTAGTACAACGGATTTGGGGAATAAACGGATTGTGGCAGTGCCGGTTTGAAAAAATTTTTGTATTTTGCTAACTAAGTCCAAATAGCCTTATGTTTTGGGAATGCACGACTCAATCAATCCGTTTATTCCCCAAATCCGTTGTACTAGACTTTTTAAAAAAATCCTATTTCTTAAAGAAATAGGATTTTTAGATTAGATTGCTACTAAAATTCAAGAAAAATCACGCACATCAACAAAATGCCCCGCAATCGCCGCCGCCGCAGCCATCGCCGGACTAACTAAATGAGTACGTCCCCCCTGTCCTTGACGACCTTCAAAATTGCGATTAGAGGTAGACGCGCAACGTTCACCCGGCGCTAAGCGATCAGCATTCATAGCGAGACACATAGAACAGCCCGGGGCTCGCCACTCAAATCCCGCCTCAGTAAAAATTTTGTCCAAGCCTTCTTGCTCCGCTTGTACTTTAACCAAGCCTGAACCCGGCACCACCAAAGCCTGTTTAATATTGGGCGCGATTTTGCGATTTTTAACCACATCAGCCGCAGCCCGTAAATCTTCAATACGCGAATTAGTACACGAACCGATAAAAATTTTATCAACACTAATCTCACTAATAGGCGTACCCCCCTCTAAATTCATATACTTTAAAGCGCGGCGCATACCTTCGGCTTTAGTAGCATCATTGACATCATCAGGATTAGGCACCACCGCATCAATTGGCACAACCATTTCTGGCGACGTACCATAAGTCACTTGTGGTTTAATGCCAGTCGCCTCAATATGCACCACACGATCAAACTGAGCATCCGCATCACTATATAAATCGCGCCAAGCGACTTCAGCTTGTCCACACAAATCCGGCGCATTGGCTCGCACATACTCAATGGTTTTATCATCCACCGCAATTATCCCCGCCCGTGCGCCGGCTTCAATAGCCATATTGCAAACCGTCATGCGACCCTCCATTGATAAAGCCACAATCCCAGAGCCCCCAAACTCAATCGCATAGCCCGTACCACCCGCCGTCCCTATCTCACCAACAATATAAAGAATAATATCTTTAGCCGTAACACCAGCACCGATTTCACCCTCAACACTGACCAACATATTTTTAGATTTTTTCTGCACCAAACATTGAGTGGCTAAGACTTGCTCCACTTGAGAAGTGCCAATCCCAAAAGCTAAAGCACCAAAAGCACCATGCGTTGAAGTATGCGAATCCCCACATACGATAGTCATACCGGGTAAAGTTGCGCCTTGCTCAGGACCTATCACATGCACAATGCCTTGGCGGGGATCATTCATGCTAAATTCCCTGATACCATAATCCTCACAATTTTGATTTAAAGTTTCAACCTGTAAACGTGACACCGGATCAACAATATCTGCTACTCCCCCATCACGGGCAGTTGTCGGTACATTATGATCAGGCACCGCAAAATTTGCAGAAACGCGCCATGGTTGACGATTGGCTAATCGCAAACCTTCAAAGGCTTGAGGAGAGGTCACTTCGTGAATGAGATGAAAATCAATATAAAGTAAAGCGGCATCATCTTTTTCAGCCCGCACAACATGGGCATCCCATAATTTGTCATATAAAGTTTTTGCAGACATGATATTATCAATCAAAAGGTTTATAACAGTATCAATATAAATTAAGTCGAAAAAAATAAAATATTTTTTTTTACATTAGTTTTTAATTTTAGTACAATCCGACAACTTTTAGGAGTCCAAGATTTATCTTGGACAAAAAAAAGTTTGTTTTTTTTTTGCAAGCTGTGTATAATCCATCTCCACTAAATCGGAGAGATGGCCGAGTGGCTGAAGGCGCTCCCCTGCTAAGGGAGTATAGGTTGACCCCTATCGAGGGTTCGAATCCCTCTCTCTCCGCCACGCGCCCGTAGCTCAGTTGGATTAGAGTACCTGGCTACGAACCAGGCGGTCGGGAGTTCGAATCTCTCCGGGCGCGCCAAATTCCCTCGCTAAAAAAGCTGGCACCTCCTAGAGATGCCAGCTTTCTTTTATTTTAATAGACCCTAAAAGTCCATTCGACCTGCCTGCCACAAATTGTAAAAATTGCACCAGGCGTAAAAATAAAGATATAGTCAATAAAAACATCTACATTTGTAGACATGTTGATAAAAAAGATTATAAAAATTTCACTTGACTCTTGGCTGAAATTTTCTTTTTGAGTATTTTATCACGTTGGATGGCGGGTTTAAATCATCTCCATACCATAAGTTGGGACTGAGTTGTAATCAGATATGTTTTGCTATGGTAACTAAATTTTCCATATTTAGGGAGCAAGCTGCGGGCCAATGTTTTGTGCGGCACGATATGGCATTGAAGCAGCGGGCTCGTCCTACAGAAGACATGGCAAAAAAAAACTTGACATTATTTTTTGAATTTAGTTTTATAGTAGTCATGCTTGAGGTGGTTAGCCTTCCACATCAAAAAAAATGGATTCTCAAGCACCAAGTAACCCTAAGCTTCGGCGAGGGGATAAAGGGCTGATTCTCCCTAGTCCACAATGTTGAAATGTAGACGTTTTTTTATCTACCTGTAGATATTTGTCGATGAAATTGTTATCTTCAGGAATTGTAACACAAAAAATTAAAAACACTATTATAACTCACTGTTAATAATGATTTTATTATAAAAATAATTATGGCAACAATCAACCAGTTGGTGCGTAAACCACGCAAACGCCAAATAAGCAAAAGCACCACACCCGCACTAGAAAGCTGCCCTCAACGCCGTGGCGTATGCACTCGCGTATACACCACCACCCCCAAAAAACCTAACTCTGCCATGCGTAAAGTCGCTCGTGTACGACTCACCAACGGCATGGAAGTTACCACCTACATTGGTGGAGAAGGGCATAACCTACAAGAACACTCCGTCGTACTCATACGGGGCGGGCGCGTCAAAGATCTACCTGGCGTTCGCTACCACACCGTGCGCGGCTCACTAGACACCTCCGGGGTTAATGACAGACGACAAGGCCGCTCCAAATATGGAGCAAAAAGACCCAAAACTTAAGCAAACCGGAACAACAAAATGCCAAGAAAAAGAGTTATAGCTAAACGTGTCATCCTAGCAGACCCCAAATACGGAGACCAAACGATTGCCAAATTCATTAATATAATCATGAAAAACGGCAAAAAATCTGTCGCAGAAGGCATCATCTACGGTGCGCTTGCTCGTATTGCAGAAAAAAAGAAAGAGCAAAAACCAATAGACATCTTTGGCAAAGCCTTAGACAACTTACGTCCCATTGTTGAAGTCAAATCTCGCAGAGTCGGTGGATCAACTTACCAAGTTCCGGTAGAAGTTCGCCCAGCGCGTCGGACAACTCTAGCAATGCGCTGGCTGACAGACTCAGCACGCAAACGCGGAGAAAAAACCATGGGCCACCGTCTAGCAGGAGAAATCCTAGATGCCTCCGAAAAAAAAGGTACTGCGATGAAAAAACGCGACGATGTACACCGCATGGCCGAAGCCAACAAAGCATTCTCACATTTCCGCTGGTAAGCCTCAGTGAACAGTGAACTGTTATCAATTATCAGTGATCACTGTTCACTGATAACGACACTGATTGATAACCATAAAGTAACTGACAACTGATAATGGAACGCAAAACTCCCATTGAACGCTACCGCAACATTGGCATCATGGCCCATATTGATGCGGGCAAAACGACAACCACAGAACGTGTCCTCTATTACACAGGGATATCCCACAAAATAGGTGAAGTACATGACGGTGCAGCCACCATGGACTGGATGGATCAAGAAAAAGAACGCGGCATCACCATCACTTCCGCAGCCACGACTTGCTTCTGGAAAGGCATGGCCAAACAATACCCAGAGCATCGCATTAACATCATCGATACACCAGGCCATGTTGACTTCACGATTGAAGTAGAACGCTCCCTGCGTGTTCTCGACGGAGCATGTGCTGTCTTTTGCGCGGTTGGCGGAGTCGAACCACAATCAGAAACAGTCTGGCGACAAGCCAACAAATATGGTGTTCCCCGGCTCGCCTTCATCAACAAAATGGATCGTGCTGGTGCAGACTTCCTGCGTGTTGTCCAACAACTCAAAACACGCCTAGCCGCTACCCCTGCCGTCCTACAGCTACCTATCGGTGCAGAAGAAGAATTCCAAGGAATCGTTGATCTCATCACAATGAAAGCCCTCTATTGGGACGAGAGTGACATGGGTGTCAAATTTGAAGAGCGCGATATTCCAGCCGATATGCAAGCCGCATGCGACGAATGGCGCGAAAAACTCATAGAAATGGCAGCAGAAGCGAATGACCATTTCATGGAAAAATACCTTGATCAAGGAGAACTGTCCGAAACAGAAATCCGTCAAGGTTTGCGACAACGTACTCTCGCCAATGAAATTATACCCACAATCTGTGGTTCCGCCTTCAAAAACAAAGGCGTGCAAACGATGCTCGATGCTATCATCGACTACTTACCCGCTCCCACAGACGTACCACCCATTCGTGGAATACTTGACGACGGGCGAGAGACCGAAGCGACACGCGCCTCTAGCGACGAAGAACCCTTCGCCGCACTTGCATTTAAAGTCGCAACCGATCCTTACGTCGGCAATCTAACATTCTTCCGCGTCTATTCAGGGGTACTAGAATCAGGGACCACCGTTTATAATCCTCTTAAAAACAAAAGA
The DNA here is from genome assembly GCA_000785145.2 of Candidatus Thiomargarita nelsonii. Classification (GTDB taxonomy): domain Bacteria; phylum Pseudomonadota; class Gammaproteobacteria; order Beggiatoales; family Beggiatoaceae; genus Thiomargarita; species Thiomargarita nelsonii_B. The sequence continues at coordinate 31,632 of JSZA02000027.1, read as the reverse complement.
GAACGCATTGGCCGCATATTACAAATGCACGCCAACACTCGTGAAGAAATTAAACAGGTCCGTGCTGGAGACATCGCAGCGGCAGTTGGTCTCAAAGATGTTACCACTGGGGAAACCCTTTGCGACAAAGAACACATCATTACCCTAGACAAAATGGAATTCCCAGAACCGGTCATCTCCGTCGCAGTCGAACCCAAGACCAAGGGCGACCAAGAAAAAATGGGAATTTCCTTAACTAAATTGGCCGCAGAAGATCCCTCTTTCCGGGTACGTACAGATGAAGAATCTGGACAAACGATTATCTCCGGTATGGGAGAACTACACCTAGACATCATCGTTGATCGCCTACGTCGAGAATTTAGTGTCGACGCCAACGTTGGGGCACCACAAGTGGCCTACCGCGAAACGATCCGCAAGATCGTAGAACAAGAAGGCAAATTTATACGCCAATCTGGTGGACGCGGACAATACGGACATGTTTGGCTCAAAATAGAACCCCAAGAGGCTGGCACAGGTTACGAATTTGTCAACGAAATCGTCGGGGGAGTGATCCCCAAAGAATATATCCCCGCTGTTGACAAAGGGATACAAGAACAAATGCAAAACGGCATCATTGCTGGGTATCCCCTGATCGACATCAAAGTGACCTTATACGATGGCTCCTATCACGACGTCGATTCCAGCGAAATGGCCTTCAAAATTGCCGGCTCAATGTGCCTGAAAGAAGGGGCTAAAAAAGCCAAGCCCGTACTACTCGAACCCATCATGGCAGTCGAAATTGTCACACCAGAAGACTACATGGGCGATGTCATGGGAGATCTCAACCGCCGCCGAGGAATCCTCCAAGGCATGGAAGATTTACCCACCGGAAAAAGCATCCGCGCCGAAGTCCCTCTCGGCGAAATGTTTGGCTACGCTACCGATATGCGTTCCCTAACACAAGGTCGCGCCAGTTACACCATGCAATTCGCTAAATACAACGAAGCACCAAACAGCATAACTGAAACCATTATCAAGAAAAATAGCTAAGTAACATTTTGACAGGCGTCCAAGATAAATCTTGGACTCCTATTTTCTGAATAAATATTATTTATATAAAAAAACTATGACAAACCAAAGAATACGTATCCGCCTAAAATCATTTGATCACCGTATCCTCGATCAATCAGCCCGAGAAATTGTCGAAACAGCCAGACGAACCGGTGCCCAATTACGAGGACCAATACCCTTACCGACAAAAAAAGAAAAATTCACTGTATTGATCTCACCTCACGTCAACAAAGACGCACGAGACCAATATGAAATACGCACTCATAAACGCCTACTAGACATCATAGATCCAACTGACAAAACAGTTGACTCTTTAATGAAACTAGACTTGGCGGTCGGTGTTGACGTACAAATTAAACTAAATTAAGTTTGGGCGTCAGTTGACGCAATACCCAATATTGTTGTAATCTATCGCGCCGATTTTGGACTATCACCCGCTAAAGCGGGTGGTTTGCTTTTAAGACAGTACAAGGACAACAAAAAAATGCCCATTGGAATTATCGGACACAAATGTGGAATGACCCGAATATTCACGGAAGACGGCACATCCATACCCGTGACCGTTATTGAAGCAACACCCAACAGAGTCACCCAACTGAAAACCAAAGAAAAAGATGGCTACCAAGCCATACAAATCACCTGTGGTAGCAAGCGAGCCAAGCGGATCAATAAACCTACCAGTGGACAACTCGCCAAAGCTGGCGTAGAAACAGGGCGTGGTTTTTGGGAATTTCGTTTAAACGATGACGAAGAGAGCAAACTTGGTGCTGAGATCAAAGTAGACATTTTTGCACAAGGACAAAAAGTCGATGTCAGTGGCACCACCAAAGGCAAAGGCTTTGCCGGTCCTGTCAAACGTCACCACTTTAAAACACAAGATGCCACCCACGGCAACTCTCTGTCACATCGTGCCCATGGCTCAGTAGGCCAAAACCAAACGCCTGGACGAGTCTTTAAAGGCAAAAAAATGGCAGGACATTTGGGCAGTGTACAACGCACTGTACAAAACCTTGAGATAGCACGAGTAGATTTAGAAAAAAATCTACTACTGATAAAAGGAGCAGTACCAGGCGCCCCTGGAAGTGATATTATTGTACGCCATGCCGTCAAATCACCAAGCTAAACGGGAAAATATCAACAATGGAATTAAACCTCATATCAGAGCAAACAAATACGGCAGGCACTATCAATCTTTCCGATACCGTATTTGCCGCTGATTTTAACGAAACCCTGATTCATCAGGCAATAACGGCCTATCTAGCCGGTGGCCGTGCAGGCACCCGCGCCCAAAAAAGCCGCGCCCAAGTCAAAGGCAGCGGGAGCAAACCCTGGCGCCAAAAAGGGACCGGTCGCGCCCGTGCTGGCACCATCAAAAGCCCTTTATGGCGAAGCGGCGGCGTCACTTTTGCGGCCAAACCCCAAGATTACACACAAAAGCTCAACAAAAAAATGTATCGGAGTGCCCTACGCTCGATTCTATCAGAACTCGTTCGCTCGGCGCGTTTACTCGTTGTAGAACAACTCAGTCTTGAAAAGCCAAAAACTAAAACCCTATTGGCACAACTCAAAGCACTCGAACTCAACAACGTACTCATTCTGACTGAAGAACAGGACAAAAACCTCTACCTAGCAGCGCGTAACCTACACCAAGTTAACGTCAGTGATGCAATGGCAGTGGACCCAGTCAACCTAATCAAACATGAAAAAGTCCTAATAACAGTCCCCGCCCTCAAGAAAATAGAGGAGAGATTGGCATGAACAAAGCTCGCCTAATGCAAATACTGATTGCGCCACGAGTCTCTGAAAAAGCACTCAGACTGGCTGACAACCACAGACAATTTGTATTTAAAGTACTACCAAATGCCACTAAACCGGAAATCAAAGAAGCTGTTGAATTCCTATTCAAAGTCAAAGTCGACAAAGTACAAGTTGCCTGTGTCAAAGGAAAACAAAAAACCTTTGGTAAAATTCTGGGCAAACGAAAAGACTGGAAAAAGGCTTATGTGGGATTGCAGGAAGGTTTTGATATCAACTTTAGGGTAGGAGAATAAAAATTCATGGCACTCATAAAAGCAAAACCCACATCAGCAGGACGACGATTTGTTGTTAAAGCGACAAATCCAGAACTTCATCGTGGCGCCCCTTACAAACCCCTGCTAGAAAAAAAAAGCAAAACAGGAGGACGCAACAACAATGGCCGAATAACTACCCGTCATCGTGGTGGTGGACACAAACAACATTACAGAATTATCGACTTCAAGCGTAATAAAGAAGGTATAGCTGCAAAAGTGGAACGTATCGAATATGATCCTAACCGTAGTGCTCATATTGCTCTACTATTATACGCCGATGGAGAACGCAGCTATATTATAATGCCCAAAGGCATTAAAGTAGGAGACACATTGATGTCAGGCATTCATGCCCCCATCAAACAGGGCAATAGTATGCAACTACGTCAAATCCCAATGGGCAGTTCAGTACATTGTATAGAACTGAAACCCGGCAAAGGTGCTCAAATGGCGCGAAGTGCGGGTACTTCTGCACAACTCATCGCTCGCGAAGGCCGATATGCCACACTACGATTACGCTCAGGCGAAACGAGAAAAGTCCTGACAGACTGTCGAGCCACCATTGGTGAAGTTGGCAATGCTGAACACGGTCTTGAATCGTGGGGCAAGGCGGGTGCCACTCGATGGCGAGGCATACGACCCACGACACGAGGGGTCGCCATGAACCCCATTGACCATCCGCATGGTGGTGGTGAAGGACGTAGCTCTGGTGGGCGACACCCTGTCACTCCTTGGGGTTTTCCGACCAAGGGTGCTAAAACTCGTCATAACAAGCGTACAACAAAAATGATTGTGCGCTCACGGTAAATTTTGACGGCAGGAGTCCAAGATTTATCTTGGACTAATAACTGATAACTGATAACTGATATGCCACGTTCAATTAAAAAAGGGCCTTTTATCGACCTTCATCTACTCAAGAAAGTTGATAAGGCTATTGCAACAAAAAGCAAACGTCCTGTAAAAACATGGTCGCGCCGTTCAATGATTATTCCAGAAATGGTGGGATTAAACATAGCGGTTCATAATGGTCGTCAACATGTGCCTGTGTACATCACAGAAAACATGGTAGGACATAAATTAGGCGAATTTGCCGTTACACGAACTTTTAAAGGTCATCAAGCCGGTGATAAAAAATCAAAAAGATAAACGGGCTGTTTCTAGCATACATAAATATACGCGAGTTTCTCCGCAAAAATGTCGATTGATTGCTGATCAAATTCGCGGCATGCCCGTTGGAGAGGCACTCAATATTCTGAAATTTAGTAAACGACGCGCAGCCGACCCGGTCAGAAAAACCCTAGAATCTGCGATTGCTAATGCAGAAAATAATGAAGGGGCAGATATTGATGAGTTGCGCGTGTCAACAACATACGTTAATGAAGGTCCAACCCTAAAACGTATGCGTGCCCGTGCTAAAGGCCGGGGTAGTCGAATATTAAAACGCACAAGTCACATTACTGTGACAGTCTCCGACGCTTAAGAGAACAAATTATGGGTCAAAAAGTACATCCTATCGGATTCCGCTTAGGTATTATCAAAGATTGGTCCTCTAAATGGTACGCCAATAGCAAAAACTATGCGGACTTTCTCAATACAGATTTGAGAGTGCGTGAACACATAAAAAAGAAACTGGCACAAGCCTCTGTCAGCGAAGTGCGTATTGAAAGACCGGCACGTAACGCACGGATTATTATTCATACCGCTCGCCCAGGTATCGTCATTGGCAAAAAAGGTGAAGAAATTGACAAATTGCGAAAAGAAGTCTCTTCTATGATGGGTATTCCCGTACACATCAGCGTAGAAGAAATTCGCAAACCTGAAATAGATGCCTATCTCGTTGCCGCCAATGTTGCTCAGCAACTACAACGTCGTATCATGTTTAGACGTGCCATGAAACGCGCCGTAGGAAACGCCATGCGCTTAGGCGCACATGGTATTCGTATCAACGTCAGCGGTCGCTTAAATGGTGCCGACATTGCACGTTGTGAATGGTATCGTGAAGGACGTGTGCCTTTGCACACTTTACGTGCAAACATTGATTATGGATTGGCCGAAGCTAAGACGACTTATGGTATCATCGGTGTCAAAGTCTGGATTTTTAAAGGCGAAATTCTCGGAAAACAGTAAAGAGCGATGGGGTTGCGAAACCCCAGCTATCTCATAAGTGAATCAGTATGTTACAACCTAAACGCACGAAATATAGAAAACAACAAAAAGGCCGAAATCGAGGAAACGCTCAACAAGGAAACAAAGTGAGTTTCGGCGAATTTGGACTCAAAGCCACCGGGCGTGGACGAATCACAGCACGTCAAATCGAAGCCGCACGACGTACTATTACACGTCGCGTCAAGCGAGGTGGAAAACTCTGGATACGGATATTTCCAGACAAACCCATCAGCAAAAAACCGCTAGAAGTCCGTATGGGTAAAGGAAAGGGTAATGTTGAATATTGGGTTGCCCTCATCCAGCCGGGTAAAATGCTCTATGAAATTGAAGGCGTTTCAGAAGAGATTGCCCGTGAGGCTTTTCGTTTAGCATCGGCAAAACTATCGGTGCCAACCACCTTTATAAGTAGGACAGTGATGTGATGAAAGCGCGAGAACTTCGAGAAAAAAGCGTTGACGAACTCAACAAGGAACGGCTTGAATTATTACGTGAACATTTTAATTTGCGTTTACAAAAAGCCAATGATCAACTTAACCGACATACCCAACTCAAAAGTGTCCAACGTGACATAGCTCGGGTCAAAACGGTTCTTAATGAAAAAAGAAGGATGGCATTGCATGGCTGAAATTGAAGAACAACAGGTGATACGAAGCCTGACAGGACGTGTCACTAGCAATAAAATGCAACAAACGATTACCGTTTTAATAGAACGAAAAGTGAAACATCCGAAATATGGTAAGTACATTAAACGCTCAACGAAACTACACGCCCACGATGAAGAAAATACTTGCCATGAAGGTGATGTCGTTGAAATTTCGCAATGTCGTCCGCTATCTAAGACGAAATCTTGGCGTTTAGAGAAAATTGTAACAAGGGCAATCGCTTAAGCGTCTCAAATGTCAAAAAAATCCTATTTCTTAAAAACTTAAAAAAATAGGATTTTTGTTATATCGCCAAATTTTGTTTCGGGAATGAGCGGAGCGATTTCCCGAAACATAACTAGAGATAATTGAAGGGTGTTTATAAAAAAAGGAGTTAAAAATGATACAAATGCAATCAATGCTAGATGCCGCCGACAATAGTGGTGCGCGTCGAATAAAATGTATCAAAGTACTCGGGGGCTCACACCGCCGCTATGCGAAGATTGGTGACATTATAAAAGTCAGTATAAAAGAAGCGATTCCCCGTAGCAAGGTCAAAAAAGGAGAAGTCTATTCTGCCATCGTGGTGAGAACCCGTAAAGGTGTTAGACGTCCTGATGGTTCGGTCATTCGATTTGATGGGAATGCCGCTGTATTACTTAATAACCAACAACAACCTATTGGTACACGTATTTTTGGCCCCGTGACCCGTGAATTGAGAGGTGGGCCTTTTACAAGAATTATGTCCTTAGCGCCAGAAGTTCTTTAAGGATAACTAAATATGCGAAAAATCAAAACAGGCGATGATATTATTGTCATCACAGGAAAAGACAAAGGTAAATACGGAAAAATCATCCGTTTTCGCGGCTCCTCACGCGTGATAGTAGAAAATATTAACATAGCGAAACGTCACACACGGGGAAATCCGACGCAAAATAGCCCTGGTGGTATTGTTGATAAGGAAATGCCCATCCACATTTCCAATATCGCGCTGGTTAATACAACAACTAATAAACCTGATCGAGTCGGATTTAAATTTCTTGAAGATGGCACCAAAGTGCGTTACTTCAAATCAAACGGCGAAGTCATGAGTGAATAGCACGCAATGTCGCCGTAATCGCATTCAACACGGCCCATTTTTTATGACACCAATTAGGTGCCAGTAAAATATCCATTGAGGCTGTAGCTGTCACTCGATGATAGACAATTTCCGGTGGAGTCCGTTCAATCATATCGGCGGCAATGGAAACGTAAGTAGACATATCCAAGGGATGATACAATCCTTGCTGCCATTGCTTTGCTAAAATGGTGTGCTTGACAACATGCAATGGGTGCAATTTGAGGCCCTCTACGCCGAGTTCAAGCACTCGATTCAAGCTTTCCAAATTATGCCAACGTTCTTCACCGGGTAAGCCAATAATGAGATGAGTGCAAACGGGAATGCCACGTTGTCTAGCGGCAAGCAAGGTTTGTCGATATTCAGCAAAAGTATGTCCGCGCTGGATGCGTTCCAAAGTCTCATCAAAAGCTGATTGCAATCCCAATTCTAGCCATATCTCATATCCCCGCTGTTGGTATTTAACCAACAAATCTAATACTTCTTCCGAAACACAATCTGGACGTGTCCCAATAGATAAACCGACAACATCGGGTGCGGCGATGGCTTCTTCATAGAGTCTGGCTAAATGCTGTAGATCGCCATAAGTATTCGTATAGGCTTGAAAATAGGGCATAAAAAGTCGCGCACCCGTGCGCTTGGCAATGACTTGGCGGCCATTTTCCAGTTGTGTAGCTATTGAGGGTGGATGACGGGCATTGGGATTAAAAGAAGTATTGTTGCAAAAAGTGCAACCTCCGTGTCCTTTAGTTCCATCCCTGTTTGGACAAGTGAAACCGGCATTGATGGTTAATTTATGTACTCGCTCCCCGTAACGCTGTAGCAAGTCTTGACCGAAAGTATTTACGTAATCTGAAAGTTGCATGTTATCCTAACATTTATATATTTCGACTTATGTCATGAGATATGGTTTACAATTATATCAATATATGTTACCGTTTTAAAAAAAAATTCACCAATTAACTCTCCTCTAGGTCAGAAGTTTTCTTAGCTGACAGGTTGCTAGGGGATTTTGGAATATGTAAATGGCCGAAATCATAACACCAATTGATAGTCCTTGGAAAACACTCATTGAACAATATTTTGAAGATTTTATGGCGTTCTTTTTTCCAGAAGTCCATGCCACGATAGACTGGACACAGGGCTATGAGTTTTTAGATCAAGAATTTCAACAAATTGTTCGGGATGCGGAATTAGGAAAACGTTTGGCCGATAAATTGGTCAAAGCGTGGGAAAAAAATGGTGATGAAGCCATACTTTATATACATCTTGAAGTCCAATCTCAGTATGATAAGGATTTTGATAAACGGATGTTTGTTTATCACTATCGCATCTTTGATCGTTTTGATCAACCGATTATCAGTTTAGCTATCTTGGGAGATGAGAGTGACAGTTGGCGGCCCCACTGTTTTGGCTATGAAAAAGGGGAGTGCCAGTTGTCTTTTAAATTTCCCGTGGTAAAATTGATAGATTATAAGGAACGCTGGACAGAATTAGAACAATCAGGCAATATCTTTGCCATGGTAGTACGGACGCATCTAAAAGGACTAGAGACGCGAAAGACTCCAGAGCAACGCTTCCACTGGAAAAAGGAATTGACCAAGCTACTGTATGAGGCAAAATACAGTGAAAAACAAATACTGGAATTGTTTCATTTCATGGATTGGATGTTAAGATTACCAGAAGAATTGGCGACTAGATTTGACCAGTTTGTCAAACAAAAGGAGGCAGAGAAGAAAGTGGAATACATTACCCATATTGAGAAAAAAGGTATTGAGAAAGGTATTGAAAAAGGTCGTGCCGAAATGCTACTCCGTTTGTTGGAAGAAAAATTTGGTACACTAGAGCCAAATATACAAGCCATGATCTATCGTTTGGATGACAACCGTCTATTTGAATGGCTCAAACGGTCATTGACAGCACAAAACTTGCGAGAAGTGATTGGGCAATAAGCCATTCGTGGTAGCCATCTATCTAAAAATCCTATTTTTTAAAAAAATAGGATTTTTTTAATCGCGTTTAAATTCAGAATGTGTATAAAGGTGACTGAATTCTTATGTTTAGTCACCTTTAGGTTTTTTCGCTTTTAGCTGATTGATTTATCAATCGGCTGAATAAGGCTCAAATCGTCTTTTATCCGGCGTTCCGCACAAGCAATTGTAACTAATTGATAATAAATAACTATATATTTTATTTCAATTGGGAGATAATAATATTTTATTAATTAAAATCAATTAGTTGGATAGCTTGTGCGGAATGTAGGTAACAACACTAATAATAATATTAATATCACCACTAGCACTTTGTCAAACTTTAAATTTTGGGTTGGAGTACAAAGCTTTAGCTTTGTCAAGCAACGCACAAAGCTAAAGCTTTGTACTCCAATAACCCATTAATATAAGCTTGACAAAGTACTAGCACAAGCTACAACTAATTGCGGAGCAGTTACACAAATTCCATCGACGGAATGTGAGGCGCTTGTGGCTTTATATAACAGTACAGATGGTGACAACTGGACTCGTAAAACTGGATGGCTTGAGAATAATACGCCTTGCGGTTGGTATAGGGTGACTTGTAGTGGTGGACATGTATCGGAGCTAAAACCGTATAGGAATAATCTCACCGGCACAATCCCAACAGAATTGGGCAATCTTAGCAATTTTAGTTCTCTCTCTCTGAGTAGCAACGAACTCAAAAAAAAGTTCTGTGGATCGAAAAGTTGAAAAATGGTCTAGTGAGTACAAAAGATTCAAGCTTGAAAACTGGACATTTGCTTATATTGATGATTGGGCAAACCGTACAGAACAGTCAATAGTGCGAAATAGATTGAAGAGATATATTAGGATATTTAAGAAGTCTTTGTAAGTACTAGAGTTTAAAATGGAGAAAAATTATAATGTTTGTTTACATAAACAATAAAAGATTTGAAAACTTTCAAGGCTCCAAAGAGACAATATGGAGGACTTTAAATACTCCCTTTAATAGATTCACTGAAATACTTAGTAATATTAATAAATTTTGGTATCCATCAGGAATTGCTTTTATTTCAAATAAACAACTAATTGAAAATATCTACCTTTCTCAAGAGGAAGAGTCCTCTTTGTATCAATTTGATGAAGAGAAAAACAATAGATTTCTTCTCTTAAATAACTTTGCTGGTCCTGAAGGCTATATGCATAGTTGGAAAGGACTAACACAATCAGACATAGAAAATGCTTTCAACATAAAATTTGATAATGCTATTCTTGAAAAAATAGGTGGTTTTCCATCAAGACTAAAATTGCATGCTCCAGCATAATATTCTAAATGAGGAAAACAAATGAAAAAAACAATACTTTTATCTCTAAGCTTACTTTACTTACAATCCCTGTAGTTGTTTTATTTGAGCGCACCCAAAACCCATAATAACAAACTACAGGGATAATTTATAAAAAAGGATAAAACCAACAATGCACACCATGATCAAATCCTTTCTTATAAACAATCCCTGTAGTTGTTTTATTCGTTATTAAACATCAGATGTACTCACAGATGAACACACCCATCCCTGAATTCGTAAATCAAGGGACTATATAATCTCAAGCCGCCAACCGATAATAAGCCTCATTAATCTCTAACCAGTCAAACCGATCCCCCAATCGCTCAAACAATACCACCACCGTCTGCTTTCCCGCTGGCGTTTTCAGTTCTGGCAACAATGCCTTAATAGCATCCGCACAAACATTTTGATCCTTGTGCATAACTTTGGTCATGAGAGATGCCCAAACCGTTGCCCCGACCGCTAGTCTACGCTTGAAGGTGGACGTAAGTGGTTGCATATTATCAAGATTTACACTATACACGGACTGTCTGTGTCGGTTTGGTACAGGGTCCACCTTTTTTTCTTTTAAAGGTTTATTGGCATACCCTGTACCATCCACATTATGTCTGGTTAAAACAATCCCCATAGCCCGAATCCAACGACCAATCTCACTTTCGCTAGGGCGTTTCCCCCGAATCCGACACCCAACCTGCGAGCCATTCACAGCATCCAGATTCTGACGTGCAAACCGATACCACCAAGTTGACATCAAATCTGAGTACTTAAATTTAAACTCAGGTGAGCAGCTTACATTCCCATCATCATCAACTGACAACTTCAGCGACTCCATAATGCCACGACGGATTAACCAGCGCGTCATAAACCCTTGAGACTCAGCATATTGCGCCTTATTTTCCAACAAATGCTTAGCAACAACCTTAGCCTCATCCAAATTCAACAAACCCTCCTCAAATCCCCGCAAAGACTGAACAACACGCCCTTGATTCCACAATTCAAAAATCGCCTCATTATCGCCATCTAAATCCACACACAATTCATGCTCCAATCGGTAGCGACACATATCCCATGTCTCTTTAGCCGACGGACTACGATTTTTCTTGATAGTTTCATACTCAGCCGGTGATAACTTAACCGACTTTTCAACTTGCGCCTGATAATGCTCCTTTTGGAGTTGCTTGCCTTGTTTATTAGCCTCAATCCCCAAATCAGACAAATCACTATCCACTAAGTTAACATGGCAACCCATACGCTCAGTCAATAGCGCATAAACCACTCGATCAGTATTATTTTTGCTTTTATTCTCAATGGCTTTGGCTTTCATTGCCAAATCAACTACCGGCGTTTTTTCAAAAGCAATGAGTTCCTTGCCATCCTGCACAATCATTTTGGCAGCCACATCAAACCGCGCAATAGCCTCTCTAGCGCATCTTTCATCAGTCGTGGGCAAATCATGCTTTTGTGGATCAACCCACAACGACATACGTTTGGCTTTTCTACCGCGTAGCATCATTTGTATAAATGACTCCGGCGTACCAACTCGCTCGGCGGCACTACAAAAACCGATTGTCTCTTGAAAATGGGGACTCACGATGGAATTTCCGGATTCGAGTACTGGAGAAAAAATCACTCCGTCGTACTTGTGAGCATGTTTATTGGAATCGCTCAAAAATGCAGATTGTTCTGGCTCCGAAGCCGTATCATTAGTGAGCAGTAGATAATTTTTCTCAGGATGACGCTTGTTTAAATCAAGAAAAATGCGTAGTGCTTGTCCAGACGAATTGCATGGACACAAAAATGGGGTGCCTTGATCTGCGACTTCTAGCAGCCGCTCCAAGGCTTTGTCCTTTTTTCTGAAAAAGTCTATGGGGAGGGATTTCCAAGGTTGATGTGTGTTGATCACTTTTATAACGTCATCTCGTCCAGCTAGTTTTAAAAAGGAAAGTGTCAAATCAGACACCAGTGATTGGGCACAAATAACATGTTTAGCGTTGCGTGTTATCTCGATATTGTGATAAATCAATTCTTCACGGATTTTGTCTGGCACCGCACCGCCCAACAAGTGCAGGATGATTAAATCGGATTCATCCAAAAAAAGTACATCCGCCGGCGTTTTTGGATTGACAAGCTTGAGACTTGAATTGATACATAGGCTCATCATGCGATAATCCATCAAAGTTCGCGCTTGCTTGGCATCTTCATAATCTACAATGCCAAATCGGAGTGCTGTGGCTTTAGCTAATGAGCGTCGCGGGTTTTGACAGAGCACATTTTGTCCAAGTGGCGCGTCTTTAATTACATTATTATAAAACCACTCCGTTTTGCCCGTGCCCAAGTCGCTGTCAATTACCAGTGTTTTTACGCTGTCGGACATTTTGAATGAGTGCAAATAGCGCTCATTAAGTCTGATTATATCAGTGTCATCGTGCGATAGCACCAGATGGCTTGAGTAGTTTTGCCAAAAATTTTGTTTGGCTAGGGTTTTGGCTCCATCGACAGCACGTTCATATTCGCCACTATTAAATAGTGTATCAATGCGAACTATGTCAGTTTGGGCTCGCACGGATTCTCTAAAGGCGGTTTCTAGTTTTTTTCTAAAGCTTTTCCAGTCACACCAAAGTCCGCCGGTATTTGCACGCCAGTTGGTGATATCAAGTAGGATGTCATGTATGCCGCCATCAGTTTGGCGTATTAATTTTAGCCAATCATCCAGTTTGTGTGGACGAATGTAGTCCATTTTGGGCCGATTTGAAGAACGGATACTGGATTTTTGGGAGGGTGTTTTTTTAGCTGATGTTAATTCTACGGCGGGCATTGAAAATACATCGCTTTCTTTTTTTACCAGTCCAGAGCGCACTGGTAATGGATCAGTTTCTACGCCATTTCCGAGAATCGGATTAGCGATGTAGTGTGGTTGTGCAGCATTATATAGGGATGGATCCAAAATCTGTTGATTTTCTCTGGCATTGACCATTTTTGCAAAGGCTTTGCACTCTGGATTAGTCATCGGTTTGTCAAGCCAGAGCCATAGGTGAACTGATACTGTGTGATGATTAAACCAGCCTGCGGTGCTGGATAGTTGAAAATGGTAGGTTATGCCCTGTAGTTCGGGCAAGTATTTGGCGATGATTGCATCGCATACGGTTTTGGGATCGAGTTGTGATAAGGGGGCATTAAATCCGAGGGCTGGTAGTGAGAGTTTGTCTATGTCTAGCATTAGCCAGTTTAGGGCGGTTTCCATTAGGCAGACGGTGTGTGGGGCTTTTGGGTATTTGCGCTCATCTTTGCGCCGCCAAATAGGTTTGGTTAAGTCAACATGATCTCGAAATTGGCCTCTAACCGCCAGCGCATAAGGGATATCTGCATAGAATTCTAGCAGATGGGATAATTCGTTAATGTTGGTAGGTTGGTAAATTTTGCCGTGGAATTTTATTGCACGCCCGTAGTTGATCGCATTAGGTTTGCCGTTGGCATCTAATGTTAGGGTTTTTGTGGCTGGGCATAGTTTTTTTGCCAGTGTTTCTAGGATAATCAGTTGGTTGGCTGACATTTGCTTGTCTCCTATCTGTAAATAGGAGATACAATTCGGACAAAATTATGGTAGAATTGCCCTCTCCATTTCGGTTGCAGATGCTCAATCAAACAAGCCGAGATGGTGCTTGTATCTCCAATGGAAATTAGCAATGCTATCACATTTTTGTGGTAGCATTGCTCTAATTTTTCTCCCAATCCTCCTTATTCAAATTCCCAACGTCAATCAAACATTAACAGTTGGTTTTTGTTGCTATCCCATGACAAACAAAAAACCTATAGGCATTTTAGGCGGCACCTTTAATCCCATCCATCACGGACATTTAAGATTAGCCCTAGAATTATATGAGCAGCTAGACTTAGCCCAAGTACGCTTGCTCCCCTCAGCACACCCCCCCCATCGAGAACAACCCTCTGTCAGCAGTCAACGCCGTTTAGAAATGGTACAAGCGGCTATCGCTGGTGTAAAAGGATTAAACCTTGATGATCGAGAATTGCGGCGACAGGGTCCATCCTATATGGTTGATACTTTAAGCAGTTTGCGCGATGACTATCCTCACCAGCCTTTATGTTTAATTTTAGGTATGGATGCCTTTATGGATTTACCCCATTGGCATCAATGGGAACAACTGCTCACTTTAGCCCATTTATTAGTCGTCCGCCGTCCAGAAACCGCCATGCCCCAAGGACAATTCATGCAAGATTTTTTAAAAGCGCATCAAGCTAATTGTTTTGAGGAATTGAGAAAGCAAAGCAGTGGTGCTATTTGGATGGAAAAAATTCCGGCGCTAGCCATTTCCGCAACACAAATTCGTCACCTGATCGCCGCCAGCAAAAATCCCCGCTATTTGCTCCCGCTCGCGGTTTTAGATATTATTAACACTCATCAGCTTTACCGTAACAGGATTATGTATGGACACTGAACAATTTCTGGCAATTGTAAAAAATGCTTTAGAAGATAAAAAAGCGACAAATATTAAAGTCCTTGATGTCCGCAAGATCAGCAGTATCACCGACTTTATGATAATCGCCACGGGGCAGACGGGTCGACAAGTCATCGCGCTGGCTCAACATGTCATAGAAAAGGCAAAAGCACAGGGACAACGACCTTTGGGAAAAGAAGGTACTCAAGTTGGCGAATGGGCATTGGTTGACTTAAACGATATTATTGTACATATCATGCAGCCGCAAACTCGGGACTTTTATCAATTGGAAAAGCTCTGGAGTGAGATGGGAAAAAATTCATCGCCAACTGAAATGTTTATCTGAAAAATTCTTTGCCCAGGCATTCCGCCGCCCACTTAAAAATCCTATTTTTAAAAAAAATAGGATTTTTTTTGATACTCGATGTTCAAGTTTTTTGATCTTGACATCAAAAGCACTTGGAGTCCAAAGCTTTAGCTTTGGACTGGTAGCGGGCTAGTCCAAAGCTAAAGCTTTGGACTCCAACATGTCAAAGCACTTGGAGTCCAAAGCTTTAGCTTTGGACTGGTAGCGGCTAGTCCAAAGCTAAAGCTTTGGACTCCAACATGTCAAGTTAAAAAAACTTGAACATCGAGTGATACCAACAAAAAAAACTTGTGTCGGCTTGATGAGCGTATTCAGGATGAAAAAATCAAGCTGATTTCTTTCTCAAATAAACGAAAAAGTGATGTACCAACATCAAATAAGCGAACAAAATGAAATATTGAAACATAATCTGCAAACGTAGTGCTTGACTCATCGTGCTTGCATAAGTATATATGGCACTTATTTGAGAGCCATAGGGAGAAAATAAGATAAACTGAATATTATCAGTGATAATGGGACCAAACAAATTCAAGCTTTGCATATCTGGTATTGGCATAAAAGCTCTATGTGCCAATAATTGTGCAACAAAAACGGGAAAAAATAACAAAAGTTTTTCGAGAATAGAATTTGTGTTTGTATGAAAATGATAAACAACAATACCAATTAATGGTATATAGACTATTTCTCCCCAGAAAATAAACCTATCAATGTGCATTCCCCCTATGAAAGATAAAACCAATATGCCAAACATATAAATAATTAATGTCACCTCTTTGTGTGATATATACCGATATAAAACAATAGGCAATAGAATAATTGGACCAATCGTCATCAAGATAGCCGCGATATATTGACTTGGATTCTGTAAATTAATTTGGATATACGAAATCGCTTGAGAATAAAAACTATATTCAGAAGGATAGACTTCCACCAGGCGATGAGATAGTGCAAAACATATCATAGACGCAAGCACAGGTATTGTTCTATATATAACTTGATAAATGTCCAACAACTGTTTTTTGTAAAAAACGCTAATGAAATAGCTCAGCATGACTGATAAGGGGGCTAAAATAACAATTTCCCTAAATAAAACGCCGATTAAAGTTAACAGACTTAATAATAAAGTGATTATCCAATTCAACTGATTAAAATAGACACTGATATATAAGATCAGTAAACTCAAAAAAATGGCACTCGGATCAGTATTAATCGGATATAAAAGAGTAAAACGAAGCACGCCTAAAGGATTGATGACATAAGCGACTAAGAAAAATAAAAGAATGACTTGGTGATTGATAAATAATCGTAAAAAAAAATAAAACAATAATAGGGTTAAAAACCCTATCGTTAAATTATAGAATAAATAACCCTGCACTAAATTTTGCGGAAACAGCTTTGCGACGATATAAGTCGTGCCAATTCTGTAAATAAAAGGTTCTATGCCGGTTATAGGCGTCTCTCCATTCACAAATTGGCTAGACATAGAATAATAAACTTCAGCATCCCATGCGATACCATTATTAATGGAAATGATATTTTGAGTGGAAACATAGAACGTCATTAAAATGAACAACGATAAAAGGATTAAGGCAGGAGAGACTCGTTCCCACGCTCTGCGTCGAAAAATAAATTTTTTAAGTGTCATATCCCAAGTATAAAATGGATTAAAAATAAAATGGATTAAAAACGGTGTACAATGTAGCTGTTATTAGGTAGTAAGTTTCGTGGTGAGCAAGTGCATAGACAGAAATTTTGGGTAAGGAAATAAAAAAAAATCCTATTTCTTGAAGAAATAGGATTTTTAAGACACTTTGAACTGCCATAAAACATTTGGCCATGCACTTATTATTTTAAACATAAATGCAAGGAGAAATATCATGAACCTGCAAACAGAGAACAGTCCCTTTAATTTGGACAATGACAAGGCATATCAAGCCTGGCGGGCACGTAAATTGGAAAATTACCCCAGCGACTTCTCAGCCTTAGTGGTAGAAATCAACGATCCACGTCGCCTGACTCGGGCAGAACATGAAGCCATATTAACACGTTGTCAGCTTGCCAATATGGCAATTTATGCCAGTCCACTGAAAAATGAAGATAAAGCGATTCCCCATGAATTAGGTAAACAATTTAGTCTGACTCAATTAGACAACAATATGTGCGCCGATGAGGATGCTATCACCTCCTTAACAGTGGCATCAGGTGGCACGCGACAAACGTATATTCCCTATACCAATCGCCCGATTCATTGGCACACTGATGGTTATTATAATGCACTTGATAAGCAAATTTATGGCCTTTTATTACATTGTGTGCGTAGTGCCGAAAAAGGGGGAGAAAATGCCTTACTGGATCACGAAATTGCTTATATCCTATTGCGAGATGAGAATCCAGATTATATCCATGCCCTGATGCAGCCTGAAGTGATGTGTATTCCGCCCAATGTGACAAATGGAGAAGAAATTCGCCCGACTCGCTGTGGTCCCGTTTTTTCATTAACGCCAGGGGGCAGTTTGCACATGCGTTATACGAAACGGAAACGCTCTATTACTTGGCAATCGGACAAGCTCACCCAGGCAGCCGTGCAATTTTTAGAAAAGATATTAGATAGCGATTCTGCTTATATTTTCAGAGCCACTCTGCAAGCTGGACAAGGACTGATTAGTAATAATGTGTTGCATGATCGCTCTGGATTTACGGAGGATAACCAACAACGATTACTTTATCGGGGGCGTTATTATCAACGCATTGCCAATACCTAACTCCCTATAAACCTCAAAAGTCTCTCTCAAAACGATTTTCTGATCAAATTCCGCTAAAACCTTAGAGCGGCTTGCTGCCCCCATACGCGCACGTTCTTCAGGATTATCCAGAATACGTTGAATAGCGGTCGCCAATGCAGCGGAATCCTTGCAAGGTACCAAAAAACCATTCACCTCATCCGCCACGATTTCACGGCAACCGGGCGCGTCAGTTGTCACGATGGGCAAACCATAGGCAGCCGCTTCCAAAAGAATGCGAGGAAGCCCCTCCCGATAACTGGGTAAAACGACCAAATCCACCTCATTTAAAATATCTTCCATCTTATCCAGATGACCTAAAGCGGTAATAATGCCCTCACGCGCCCAGGCATCAATTTGAGCCGGTGGCACCGATGCTGGATTTCCGGGATCAGGAGAACCAGCCAACAGAAATTCGATAGCTTGGTTATCGCCTTTCAACTTTCTTGCCGCCTCCACATACTCGCCAACACCTTTTTCCCATAGCAAACGGGTGGCTAAAAGGACTCGAAATACGCCTTGCCTCTTCTGAGAACTTGGTTTAAACCGCTCAGTATCAACGCCCGAGCCACGGATCAGCCGAATGTTTTTAGGTAAGACTAAATCTGCATTAACGAAAGCTTGGTAATCATCAGGATTTTGTAGAATTAGAAGACTTTTATTTCCCTGTAATGCGACACGGAGCAGACGGCTGACAATAGGGCGAATCAAGCGAGCCAGCCAGCCATTGCTGGTAAATATATGACCTAAGCCCGTGACGGCATTGACCCGTGGCTTGATACCCGCCATCTGTGCCGCCAAAGAGCCATAAACTACATTTTTTATAGTAAAATTATGAACTAAATCGGGTTTTTCTTTAGCATAAAGTTTTCTAAGGTGGCGCAATAGCTTAAATTCCTTCCAAGGATTCAAGCTACGACGCTCCATGGGCACCGAAATCCAACGGAAGCCATTTTCTTCAAGCTTAGTGCCATAGGCGCCCGGTGGAGAGACTAAAATAACTTCTAAGCCCTTTTCTTTCAGGTATTTCGCTAAGGGTAAGCGAAAATTATAAAGATACCAATCTGTGTTGGCAAATAATAGAATTTTCATTATCTTATATTTTTTCGTTTTTTGTTTTTGGAGTCCCAAATACCGTATTTTTTCCCTTTTGTGCTGTTAATGCGACTTCTGCCATAGACATTGAACGCATACCATAATTTTGTTGGCAATGCTTAAATTCATTTAATATGGCTCTCAATACGGCCATATTCTCATCTATAAAAACCCCGAAATTGTGAGGATGCCACCAGAGATGAACAATTTTATGAGAAATGGCGGCTTTTTTGATGCTTTGCGTGATTCGCCGTAAACGCAGTTTTTCTAATCCTTTCAATCGCGGAGAATAGGACCTTAGGAAAATACTCGCGGGGACATTACAAATCCCGTTATGTTGTCGTATATTTTCCCACTTGATAGTATGTGAGCCTGCTATAGGTAGATATGTATCTATCAATCTGGCTGCACGCCTGAGCGTCTTGCTGTTCTCTCTTTCAAAAGAGGGGCGATACATCCATGTAGGCTGATTACCTCGATAACAGATTATTCCGGCCTCTAGCAATATGTCTTCATAATCTGGATTATGTTGGTTTCGTGGAAAGACTATTGATTTAAGTCCGTCATCAATTGCAATGGCACTTTTTAAATCAGCTTCAAACGAAGCTTTTGTTTGTCCTGGCTCTAAACAATAGTAATGTGAAAAGGTATGAGTTGCTATTTCTTGGCGTGGAGTCCTTTGAATAGCCTTAATTAGGCTCGGTGCATAATGAAATGGATCCGCTTTTTCATCCTGACCAATCTCTTCCCGATAGGGAAACAGCTTAGCATCATCGTATAGAGGTTTGACAGTTGGAGAGAAGGACTCTAACTCTTGTTTTGAATTGGCAAAGAGAAACCCAACCGTCGCCCAGGTAGCGGATATCCCAAATTCTTCAAAAATTGAGAGCATTTTTGGTATCACTTCCCTCACACCTAACAAGTTCTGTCGGTAATTTCCAGTGGTTGTTCTTTTTTCTCGCATGCCCCAGTGAAGTTCAAAATCAAGTGAAATCACTAGCGCACCATAATCAGAATCTTTTTTCATAGCTATATTGTTCTACATTTCAATAAAAATTTTGAAGAAATTCACTGTAATTAACATCTGGTATAAAATTGTAAGGAGGATAAAACCGCCCATGCCTTGAATATAATCCATAAACATAAGTAAATGGCTCTTGCATAAATCGCATAAGGCGGAATATAACAAAAGAACCTTCTGTGCTTGATTTGATTTTTTCTATTGAAAGGGGATATATTTTTGCATTCAGAGACACCCAAGCAGCATCGGAATCTACAACTAACCAACCCTCTGTCTTCTGCTGATAATGAATTATCCACGGCGTGATAGGATAGAATCGCTACAACAAAAATAAAGAGGAATCCAATAATCAATACTAGAAGTTTTTTTTTTCATTACTCTCCTTTGCTTATAACCTTCAGCTTCACAGAGCCTATGGGGGTGCTAGGTGCCCAACCCGGAGAATCGTCACTGAGCGCTTTAATGCGAAGGGACACCGCCGCATCAAGATTGGCAATATCGTACAGATAGCTATGAGTAGCGGAGTCGTACTTCGCTCGAAGAGGCCACACCGGAACGCCCGCGTAGGCTTGAAGCTCGTAGAATGCGCCGGGCGAGCCGCAATTCCCTAGACATATTTTAACCTTATTATTGGGATCAGAATCGTTAATGGCCGCCAAGCGATTCACCAGAGGCCCCTGCTGGATATAACCCGCGCCTTCAGACATAAGCAACCCACCAATGACCATACTGTTCTGATCCACTTGGGACGGTTCCTGATCCATTTCAGCATAACAGTTGACGCACATGGAGCGGGCGCTTAACCCTTCAAAAATATACCCGGGAAATGCTTTACCAGTTTCCCCGTTTTTCGCAGTCGCAGTATGGGCAGCCACCCAAGTATTCCCAAGGAAACTACTGTCATAGATATTGGCACACTGATGCCCCTCCGCCCGCTGACAGTTGCTGGAAGAATCCACGCCGATGCCGTATCCAGCGTTGGTATCGCCCCCGTCCACGTAGAGCCCTGCATGGGCATTCGCATCGATCCTCACGTAGTCTATGGCGAAATTGTTGGCATTAGTCGCGGGAGTGCGATTCACATCCGCACTGATGCGTATCCCTTGGGTGAAGCCTGAAATCCACAAATTTTCCGCCTTGAACCTAGCTTCGGCGTGAAGCCCGTAGGTGGGGTGCTCCTGATCTATTTTGTTGATGCTCGTCCCTAGAATAGCTAAGTCTCGAATCACGGTCCAAGCAGCACCCCCATCGCTGCTAAGACAATTAGTGTGAAGTCGAAACGCATCAATGCCAGCAACCGTCTTGATGATGGTGGAGGCACCCCATCCGGCACCGCCACATCCTTCAAAAACCATCTGACGGCAGACATCGATGGGACCCGAGCGCAATTCGTAGGTGGTGTTACAGCCCAATTGGACCTTACAACCCTGCCTTTTATTGCTCTCCGGCGAACACTCAGGATCGTCCATCAATCGCTCAAAAGCCGGTGTCCAGTCACATCCACTGTTATCGCAATCGGTGGCAGGCACCTGATAATCTTCAACGTGAAAGACGTATTTCGGACGAGAAGGGGGCGATGATGGCTGCGTGAATACGAGAACAAAGGCAGTCCCGCCGGTCGCTAGGGATAATACCAAGCTGGCCAGATGAAATTTATCCATAATTGAACAATTTTATGTTTACAAAACAGATGCAATAAGACTATCCCATTGCGCCAATATTTTTTCTTCACTGTAATAATTCTCAGCAAAGGTTTTGCCACGTTGACCAGCATCTTGCCTCGCAGACATATCAATAATGTATCGCTCTAAGGTTTCTTGCCATTCTTGTTGAGTTCGGCAAGCCATTGATAATCCACATCGCTGCATTGTCCTCGTATATACAGGTGTAGCAGAAACGACGGCAGGTACGCCCATGCGCCAAAATAACATAAGTTTAGTTTCTGGTTTTCCAGAAGCAAGCGGGTTATTAAGATCGATGGGGATTAGAGCCATATCACATGCAGTAATAATGTTAGAACAAAGTTGCTCGTTCCACCCGTAAAGATAAACATTATCAAACAAGTTATCAAACAACTTGTGTGCTATATCGGTGGTATGCCGCTTGCGATATTTTCTGAAAAATTGATAAAATTCTAAGTCCGTTACAATGTGCAAGGCGATTTGATACTTAGATTTAAGATATTTCAACACACCTTGAATTTCAGAAAACAAATGCAGATTTTCTGGTAAACCCTCCCAAACAAAATTAAAAACTTTACTGCTTGAATAATCCGTTTTAACATGACGGACGACATTAGTATGGATGTCAAAAATAATATGAACATTTTGACAAAATTTAGAAATATCTTGTTTTTGTTCCTCCGTGATACATATCACGGCATCTGCACGTTGGCACATACTTTCAAGTGCTTTCCAATAATTTAATTGTAAATAACGGCTTTGGCCAACCGCATATTTACCCAATCCTCTTAGTAACCCTTTTGGATTATTTTTAGGAATGGCTAGATATGAATCAATAAAGTCAAAGATAACTTTACCCTTGTTATAATCACGCCATAAACTCAGATCACCCACTTGTGTTACAATGACAACATCATAACTTTCACTAGGCTTTGCTATTTCAAAAGAAATATTTCTTTTAGAAGCATAGTGGCAAAATCTGCGTCTATCAGTAGGTTGCTTGAAATTATTACTGACTGGCACATAACCAATACGTAATTCCTGAAAATTCATAAAACTTATCTCTGTAAATACAATCGTTTATAGTAATCAGCCAACTCATCCCATGCTTGTGTTTCATTCCAACCTAAGGATTTAATATCCGGAATATCTGTATGAATACGAACTAAGGGTTCCAAAAACTCAACTTGGACACCTAAACGTAACTCACAGTTCAAATTAAGCCGACTTCTCATCTCATCTGCAAAGCGCTTCGCAAAAGCACCTTGGGACTCAACATATCCACTCGGATTAATTTTAGAATCACCCTGTTTTTGACTTAGCCCAGTTACAAAGTTTGAATAAATAAGGGCCAGCAATGACACATGCATATTATCCCTGACATATACTGGCGTTTTTATAAGTGGCACCTCCCCTTTAACCCAAGATTTAACTAAGTAATCCGTAAACCGGGCTTCCTCAAAAGGGCCAAAAGGATTAGGCATGACAAACTTACCAAACGGCAATTTTAATATTTCACAATAATATTCAAATACTTGGGCTGTCAATCCTTTTGAAAGTGAATAAGGTGAAAAAGCACGTAATGGAAGATTACCAACACCTTCGTTTTGTTCAGAAAAAGTACCCGTCAATACAACTTGTTTGAGATTGTTTTCAGCTAAAGATGCCAAGACTGTTTTGAAATTATGAGTATTATTTTCAAGTGCCGCTGGCACATTGAAATCAATACTCTTATAATTTTCAACCGTTGCAGCATGATGACAAAACAAATCCCATTTTCCTTCACTCTCAATAAGTTCAATAAATTTTTGACGACCAAAATGACATGACCAAACCGGTTGGCAAATCTTGAGCAAATTATCAATTCTGCGCCGACGAATTCCACTATAATCTTCTAATTCGCCACGAAACGTTGCAAACACCTCATAACCAGCAGCGGCGAGTTCACGGACAAACCAATAACCGCTAAATGAACTTGCTCCGGTAAAAAGTACTTTCATACTAAGCCCTCCATTGCATCGTTGAGATGCCATGCTGGATTAAAATCAGGCCAATTGCGATCTTTATCAGAAACCACTACCGGCTCAACCGGCCAATCAATAGCAAATAGTGGATCATTATAACGTATGCCTCTTTCTGCTTGCGGCTCATAGTAAGAACTGACTAAATACAATAGTTCAGTATTATCTTCCAAAGTGATGAAGCCATGAGCAAACCCTTGTGGGACATAAAGCATTTTACGATTATTGGATGTCAACTCTACTCCAAACCACTGACGATACGTTGGAGAATCAGGCCGAATATCAATAATAGCGTCGTACAACGCACCTTGTATGCAACGAATCAACTTCACTTCTGATGCCGGTGGTAGTTGATAATGCATCCCCCGCAGAGTACCTTTCTTCGCGCTTAATGAATTATTAATCTGAACAAAATCTGTCGCTAAAGATAATTGTTCAAATTCTTTTTTACAAAAAAAGCGAGCAAAAAAGCCTCTCTCATCTCCTTTACCTTCCAATTCAATGGTGTAAGCACCAACTAATGGTGTAGTAATAAAACGCATTTTCTTAATCCTATTCTTTTCCGCTGGTCAAACCCCCATGTTTTGATAGCGATTGATTTGGTTTATAGTCAATTCTCTCATATTGTCGTTATGCCGATAACTTTGATACCACTCAGCAACCCATTCCAATGCCGTACTTAACTGCAATTTTGGATACCATGCCAATTGGTTTTTTGCTTTTGAACAATCAAGTTTAAGATAATTGGCTTCATGCGGTTGGGAAAGAGAATCTAATTTCCACATTGGCTTTGTACCTAACAAACTCGCCAACTGTTCCACTATCCAAGACACAGGTTTTGTGTCATCTTCATTGGGTCCAAAATTCCATCCTTCCGCAAACTTAACACCGTTTTTCCAAAGTTCTTCTGCTAAGGTTAAATATCCGTTAAGCGGTTCAAGTACATGTTGCCACGGACGCACAGCATTAGGATGACGAATCTGAAGCTGGCGGTTTTCCATAAAAGCATTCACGATATCCGGTATTAACCGATCTTTAGCCCAATCTCCACCTCCAATAACATTGCCTGCCCTCACAGTTGCTACCGCTACACCATGCTTATTAAAATAAGCGTTACGATAGGCAGAAGTCACCAATTCAGCACACCCTTTGCTGCTGGAATAGGGATCAAATCCACCCATCGCTTCATTTTCACGGTATCCCCAAATCCATTCTTTATTTTCATAACACTTATCACTTGTTACGACAATGACTACCTTAACGCAGTCAGCATGGCGCACGGATTCCAATAGATTGACTGTGCCCAAAACATTAGTTGCATAAGTTTCTACCGGGTTCGCATAAGAATATCGAACCAAAGATTGAGCAGCCATATGTATAACTATTTCAGGCTCATGTCTGGCAATAATAGATTTTAAATTGTCAAGATCACACACATTCCCAGTCATTGAGGTCATTCCATCTGCAACATTTGCGACTTCAAATAGACAGGGGTTGGTCGGTGGCAACAATGAATAACCTAATACTTCAGCCTCTAAATTTTGTAACCACAAAGAAAGCCAACTACCTTTAAATCCAGTATGACCAGTAATTAATACTTTTTTATTTTTCCAAAATTTCTGTTCCATTACCATCTTTTCCACTGTGCTTTGCCAGATGTCCAGAGTTCTTCTAAATATCTATTATCACGTAAGGTATCCATAGCCTGCCAAAAACCGTTGTGCAATAATGCTGATAAATACCCCTCCTTAGCAAGTTTCTCCATGGGACTTTGCTCCCAAACCGTTTCATCTCCCTCAATATAATCTAGCACTTTAGGTGATAGCACAAAAAACCCCCCATTTATCCAACCACCATCACCTTGAGGTTTTTCTTTAAAGCCAGTCACTTTATCTTGTGTTAAACTCAATGCCCCAAAACGACCAGGGGGTTTGATTGCAGTTAATGTTGCCAGCGTACCTTGCGCCTTATGAAACGCAATAAGCTTACTCATATTGATGTCACTGACACCATCACCATAAGTAAAACAAAAGTCTTCATCATCAAGATATGCGCGAACCCTTTTGAGTCGTCCACCTGTCATCGTATTTTCCCCCGTATCTACCAAAGTGACTCGCCAAGGTTCAGCCAGGTTTTGATGCACCTCCATCTTATTGTTGGCGACATCAAATGTAACATCCGACGTATGTAGAAAATAATTAGCAAAATATTCCTTTATCATGTAGCCCTTATAACCAAGACAAATGATGAAATCATTGATTCCATAAAAAGAATAAATTTTCATAATGTGCCAGAGAATTGGTTTTCCACCAATTTCTATCATTGGCTTTGGTTTTAGGTGAGATTCTTCACTTATTCGTGTGCCCAATCCGCCTGCTAAAATAACTGCTTTCATTGTTTTATCCTTCTAACCATTTATTCAGAAAGTGACTGATAAATCTGATCATATTTTTTAACGCCGTCATCCAAAGAAAAACGATTCTGTGCAGCCTTAATACATCGTTCTCTCGTTGATAAATCTGCCACCAGGTTTAAAAGGCGTGTCAATGCTGGCTCCAACGTCTCCTGAGAAAAATCTTCTACAATCACGCCTACATTTTCACTATTAATAATTTCCTTTACGTCACCAACGCCGGCATTTGTTAAGCATGGAATACCACACCCCAAAAATTCTCCCAATTTTGTAGGCGCGGAACTGCGCTTAGAAAAGACAGGCTTAATAAAAAAAATAGTGGCATCCATTTGGGACATCAATTTGGGCACATCACTATATTCTGCCGCTCTAATTTCCACCTGTTCTTTTGGAATGCCATAAGCATTTAAGCGTTCTTGGATGTATTCGTGCTCTTCCCGATTGATGATGAGAAAACGGGTGTGGGGACGGATTCTCAATAAAATCTTAAAACACTCAACAACAGGATCAAAAAGATACCAGTTAACAGTTGTTCCAACGTACCCGATAGTAAATGATTGCTCAGAATTTCGCACTGTGTTAGGCATTGGGCGGAATAACGTCAAATTAGTACACGTCGTAATCACCTCGAATTGTGGTAAACTATTTTTTAGATAAGGAAATTGTTGCATAGCTGAAATCCCAGCATGGGTAAGCGATACCACCACATCGGCATGGGTTAAGAACTGCTTTTCAAACCACTTTGCAACTCGATAAATACGCGAATTGGGGAGCCAATGCCCACCGTCTATTCTTTCATCCGCCCAAAAACCGCGCATATCAAATATAAAACGTTTTTTAAAAATTCGTTTCAAAGCCAAGGCAAGAACAGAAGGCACATAACTTCTAGCGTGAACAATTTGTATGCGATAACGAATACTTAGATAAGTACATACAAATAATCCTCTTAGCAAATCATAAGAGGTTGCCAAGGCAGTAGGACTTTTATGATAGCGTAACGATACCCATCTAATACCCACGTCTTTTACCGATTTTTCTAAGTTTTTTCTCTTAGTTATATCTGCCCAGTCTTGCGCTTTTTCATAACTAACAAGGGTGATTTTATGACTATTTGAAAGTTTTTTGAGATATTGGAACACTTGTGATTGCCCTAAAGGTTCTAATAAACCATCATACGTAATATAAAGTACATGCGCCATAATTTAATTTCCGGTTTGCCAATTTGCTCTTACTTGCTGGAGTTTTTCAGCCATTAATCTCAGGTTTCTTTTCAAAAACTGTCTGACAACAGCAGTATTATGTTCGGTAACTCGTGCAAAACCATAACTCAAAATTAGTGTGACTACCATAGTTACTAAATAAATGACTATTGCAGTACTACTCGGCTGATATCCTGAAGTAAAATTGCTGATCTGAAACACAGTTACCCATACTGAGAGAAGAAATAGGATTAGTGGAAAATGGAGCAAATATAAACTATATGAGAATCCGGCTAATGTAGAGTTAATTTTTTTAGTTTTGCACAAAAATGAATTATTGACTCCCTTCATACTGAGCAAAAAAATTCCAAATGTCAGTGCAACTAACAAATGATGCAAATATGTTATATCTATTAATTTTAACCTAGATATAATCAGACTAGCCACAAAAAATATCAGAGCAACTATAGGACTTTTAATAATACTTCTGTTGAAGAATACAACGCTTAATCCGATACCCCAAATTAGAAAATACAATACAAATTTATAACCTAATAAGATTATTATTACTAATGCCAATACAATACATCCAAACTTTCCAATTAACTGACCTTGTTTACTACCTGCTAATAATAATAGTCCAAACACCAAGTAAAACCAGAATTCAAATGATAGACTCCATAATGGAAAATTGCTTCCTACGGTTTCTGTATAAAAAGACTGCAACATAAAAAAGTTGGCTATGAGAAGACCACTATTAAGATGTTCGGCAATTACATGTTCTGGAAAATTATTTCGTATAATGTCATGTTCATGATTATAAAGTCCCGCTTCTATAAAATATGTACTTCCAATTACATCAAGAAAAAAACATATAACTAACGCAGGTAATAAAACTACATAGAGACGTGAAATGCGATCTATACAGTAGTTATAAAAATTAAAAGAACCGCTTGTTGCTCTAGCAAGATTTTTTCCACCTACCAAAAAACCGCTGAGCACAAAAAAAATCATGACCGCTTCAACACCTAGATCGGTAACAAAATAAAATATTTTCACTAACAGTGTTTTTTGTTCTACTTCTGTATAAATGCAGAAAATTGGACTACGCAGATGACCAATAAAAACAATGAATGCTGCTATCCATCTTGCTAAATCTAAAAGTGAGGTGAAACTGTCTTGAGTTGTAAAATTCGGGATATTTATGAAATTTTTATTGGATTCCATAGTTGTGTTATTTTCTGGATTCGTGTTCCATTAAAAATTTATGCAAGATAATTAAAGTCCATAATCTATTATATAGATAATTCTTGCCTGCCAAAAATTGTATTTTAAGTTGTTCTACTGATTCATACTTTACAATACCGAAATAATTAATGACAGTTTTGCTTAAGTAATCATCCAACAAATATTTCAAATCCGTTTGTAACCAGTCAACTAATGGAATAGAAAAACCCCATTTGGGACGATTAAATAACGCTTCCGGAACATATTGATACAAAACCTGTTTTAATAAATACTTGCTGACACCATTTTTGAATTTTAATTCAGGAGACAGGTTTAAAGCGAATTCGATCACTCGATAATCAAGCAATGGTACACGCGCCTCTAAAGAGTGTTGCATGGTTGCTCTATCAACTTTTACCAATAAATCATCCGGCAAATAATACTCTAAATCAAATAAGGCTTGCTTTTCCATGGGAGTTAGATGCCGATTGTGACTTGTCAGTTTCTGTTTGCCTGTGACTAAAGGATTTATCAATAAATTGGCAATTTCCTTTGATGAAAACAGATGTTGCTCTTGCGAAAAAAGATGGCTTGCCAAATGATTTTCATCAGGATAGTTAAATAAATCACTCGCTTTTTGATATTTATCAGCTTGTAGTTGCTTTAAGAGTTTAGAAATAGGCTTGCGAAAAGTTTTCAATAAAGGATTTGAAAGCCGCTTTGCCCATTGATACATACCATAACCAAAAAATAACTCATCTCCACCATCCCCACCCAACACAACCGTCACATATTCTTTGGCGAGTTTTGAAACCAACAAAGTGGGAATGGCGGAAGAATCTGCAAAAGGCTCATCATAAATATTCATTAAATCAGGAATAAGCTTTTTAGCTTCTACGGTAGAAATAATAAATTCATGGTGATTAGTATCTAAGTGATGAGCCACTTTTTTGGCAAATTCAGATTCATTAAACTTGTTTTCCTTAAAACCAATAGAGAAAGTATTAACTTTTTGAGTGGACAAATTGGTTGCCAAAGCCGTCACCAAACTCGAATCTATGCCACCACTGAGAAAAATCCCTAGCGGTACGTCACTGATCAGCCGATATTTGACAGCACTTTGTAGTAAATTGTGTAATTGTTCTTTAGCTTCCGTTTCAGGAGTCAAGGTATTATGAGAGATTTTATCTTTTAAACACCAATATTTTTTTAATTCTAAACCCTTTTTTGAAACGCTTAGCCAATTACCCGGTGGCAATTTAAAAATATTTTGGTAAATGGATTTTGGGGCAGGAATATAACCCAAATGTAAAAAATCACAAATAGCTTCTTGACTGATTTGTTTATCCAAGTGTGAAAGCGCAATCAGTGATTTTAATTCAGAGGCAAAGGCAAAATTATTTCCATCCCAAAAATAATACAGGGGTTTGATACCTATTCTATCTCTGACCAAATAAAGTGTTTGCTTTTGTTTATCATAAATGGCTAAGGCAAACATGCCATTCAATTCATGGACAAAATCAATACCTTTTTGGACAAAGGCTTCTAAAATGACTTCTGTATCACAGCTAGTTTTCAGCTTAACTTCCAACCCTTTAGCAACTTCATGAAAATTATAAACTTCACCATTAAAGACAATGACAAAACGACTTGTTAAGAAGGATTGCGAAAACATAGGTTGGTTAGCATTCTCGGAAAGATCAAGAATGCTCAAACGTCTATGCCCTAAGCCACAAAGGCCATCAAAAAAATAGCCTTCTGCATCAGGACCACGATGGTATAGCACCTGAGTCATTTGCTGTAAGTCAGATTTTGTAAATTTTTGAGTAGGAGAGAAAAAGCCTGATATGCCACACATTATTTCTATTTTATTCCCTCTTGATCAACAAGCATTTCACCTTTTTTAAATAGGTTTTGATTATTATAAGGGTTGATCAATTGAATTTGCATCATAAATGTTACCCGTTGTTCTGAGCCAGAATGGCTTTGTAATAGTTTGTATAACGGTCAGCAATTACATCCACACTAAAGCGTGTTTCGATCCGTTTGCGACCAGCCTTTCCCAATTTTTGACGGAGCAACTCGTCCGCCATGAGTCGTTCTATACTGTCAGCCAGCGATGAGGCATCTCCCACCGGCACCAGTATGCCAGAAACCTCATCTTCAATCAGTTCCATCAAGCCCCCAACACGACTAGCGATGACTGGTCGCTCCAATGCCATCGCTTCTGCTGGTGCAACTCCAAAACCTTCAAATATTGATGGCAGCACGAACATATCCGATGCTTGCACAACAGGCATTAGTTCTTCGTTGGATATTGCACTATGCAAGACTACTTGTTCCGAGAGTTGTTTTGTCACTACAGTATGACGAATATCATTTTCAAGTGGCCCATCACCCAAAATAAGAACACAAGGTAAACGCCCTTTTTCTTTTAGAATTTCGAGTGCTTGCAACAAAATATCATGACCTTTTTGAGGTACTAAGCGCGCTGGTGCTATAATGATAAATTTATTTGAATCCACACCATAACGCGCCAACACTTCTTGCCGTTCTAAATTTTGAATTGGTCGCAAGAGATCAATAGGAATCGAATGGTGAATCACATCAATATGTGGCAGTTCAAGATGGGTAGCATAATCTTGTGCTACGGCAGTGCTTATCGCGACATGACCATCAATCCAATAGCGAGTAAATAACTTTTCAATCTGCTTGCGAAATTTCTTCCAGATCGTATTTGCTGGAAAACCAGTAAAATTTTCAATTTGAAAAGTAATCACTCTGCGCGATGATTGCACAAAAGGACGACTCAATGCCATGTACAAACCCGCAAAAAATAAAGTAGCATGTATGACATCGTAACGCCCTTTACGCAAAAGGGAAACTATTTTAAATGTTCCTTCAAAAATTGACCAGCGATGGCTTAAATCAAGACGATGAACTCGGATACCACGTTTTTCAAGCTCAGAAGCCAGAGTATAGGGGGCATATAATGCAGCAACTTCACATTC
>JSZA02000034.1 GCA_000785145.2 Candidatus Thiomargarita nelsonii | reverse complement strand
CAATTTGTTTTTTTGGAGTACAAAGCTTTAGCTTTGTACTGTCTGACAAAGCTAAAGCTTTGTACTCCAACCCAAAAAAAACAAATTGACAGAGTACTAGCGCACATTCGGGTTTAGGAATTGGCACTATTAAAGCCTTTATGGTGTCGGAAAACTTTTAATTAAGGTGAATTATGTATATTGAGAACTATGGAAACTTACTTATCCATCGCCGTATGTTAGCTGATGGGGTACGGTGTAACACCTATCAGCAGGCGATTTCAAAGTTTGTTACGAGGGGGTCAGTGGTGGCTGATGTAGGAGCTGGAACCGGCATAATGGCTATTTTTGCTGCTCAAGCAGGTGCCACCAAGGTATATGCTATTGAACCAACTCGTACTATTGAAATTGCAAAAAAACTTGCACAGTCCAATGGACTATCCAATCGAATTGAGTTTATTCAGGCGAATATGGAAGAAGTCAATCTCCCTGAAAAAGTAGATGTCATTATATCTGAGTGGATTGGTAGTTATGGCGACGAAGAAAATTTATTAACAGGTGTTCTTACATTTAGAGATAAATGGCTGAAATCGGGCGGACATCTTTTACCAGAAAGATTAACCACCATGATTGCATTGGTTGAGGATAAAGTCACAAGTACAAATATGGCATTTTGGCAATCGAAACCGTATGGTATTGACTTAAGTTTAATTGCCCAAGCAATGGGTAATGAATTGTTTTTTATTGACCATGATATTTTGCCACAAAACTTTCTTGCATCACCAAAATCTGCATGGACACATGATGCTTACGCCTCAACGATAGAGGAGGTTAAAGGAGATTTTTCTACGAAGCTTCAATTCACCATTGAAAAGGCTGGAATGCTCTCATGTATAGTTGCATGGTTTGACGCTGATATTGGCAATGCGACTTATTTGACAAATGCGCCAGGTAATCCAAAAACCCATTGGCGACTCGCAATGTTCCCGGTATTACCTGAAAGAAAAGTGACTCCTGGAATGGTTGTTGATGTTGAGTTTCGCTCAACTCCTGGCGGATTAGGTTTTCGGCATACATCATGCACAGTTTCAAGCGAAGAAGAAATTTGGTGTGATCACAATACAAATCGTGTACAGTTACCCGATAATTCGGCTTTCACTTTTCTGTATCCTAACTTTAGTTAATACAAGATAAATATTGGAGTCATGCCAAAATAACTATTTGGGCACTGGGGTCATTGGATGGGATAAGTCAGAGCGGCAATTCATAACTGAATACGATAATCAATGACTTATGGCATATTCGCTCATTATTGATAACCTGTTAATTTTTATGAAATTCCCACCCAACGATCCCAGTACCCGTAACATCAATGCCATTAAGTTAAGCATAAATGCGTTTTTTTTGTAGGGTGGGTAGAGTGGAGCGAAACCCACCAACTCGTTGAAACGAAGTAACGAAGTAAATTTGTAACAATGGTGGGTTGGGCGTCCCATAACGATGTTGCGCGGGCAACCACAAGGGATTGCCCCTACAGCCCACCCTACAAAAAAACCTTAACTTAATGGCATTGACCCGTAACATAGGAAAGGCTTAAATATGTTGTTGACAACTATGATTGTTAGTGGTGTTTTGTATTCTGGCTTCAGGCTATATAAGACTAACAAGCAGGTATCAAAGCAAACGAGACAGGTTAAAGCCCAATCAAAATCTACTAATACCAGTCTCATCAAACAACCATCACAGAAGGTAGCATCAACCAATCGCGTTAATGAGGCTGCGATAGAAGCGCGTAATCAACTGAATATTTCTTTAGTCTCTTTAGGTTTAATCATATCTGGTTATATGATTTCTCCTCCATTATTGCTAATAAGCATTTTTCCTTTACTTTATGTCACTATGCCTCGTTTGAAAACCGCATATACTGCTTTATTTATAGAAAAACGTTTATGCATAGATGTAGTGGATGTGATATGGGTTGTTGGAGGGCTGGCAAATGGATATTATTTTTGGGTAGCAGTGGGAAGTGGTATTTATTATTTCAGCGAAAAAATACTGGCTGAAACTGAAGATTCTTCACGCCAAAATTTAATCAATATTTTTGGAGAACAACCTCGTTCTGTTTGGGTATTAATAAATGGAGTGGAAATTGAAACGCAGTTTGAGCAACTCCAAGTTGGCGATACTATTGTCGTGCATGCGAGTGAAATCATTCCAGCCGATGGTATCATCAAGCAGGGTATTGCTTCTATTGATCAACACCGTCTGACTGGTGAAGCGCAACCAGCAGAAAAAACGGTTGGCGATTCCGTTTTTGCATCAACGCTAGTACTGTCCGGTAAACTACATATCCAAGTGGAAAAAACGGGTAAGGAAACCGTAGCGGCACAAATTGGTAAAATTCTTAGCGAAATGAGCAATTTTACCTTATCCATTCAGACGCGGGGAGAAAAACTAACAGATAAGTCCGCATTGCCAACTTTAGTGCTGAGCGGTGTTGCTTTACCACTTGTTGGAACCAATGGCGCACTCGCTCTACTAGGTAATTATCTCGGTAGCAATTTGCGTTTGTTTGCCCCCATGACTTCACGCCGCAACCGCAGAATATCGGCAAACACATCCGGTTGCCCTAGCGATTTTAGCAGCCGCCAGCGAACGGCAACTACTTTTACAGGTGCCTCAACAAGCACATTATGAAGTTGGCTACGGTATCAAAGTGCAACTTCCTAACAAGCTGCTCCGCGTCGGTAGCGACCGTTTCATGCAGATAGAAGGCATCAATATTCCGGCAAATATCCAAGCAATACATGAGCATTGTCAGGAACTGGGTAATTCACTGATCATGGTTGCTATTGATGATGAACTCGCCGGAGCCATCGAACTGGAAGCCAGATTACGCCCTGAAGCTCAAAAAGTGATTGAGCAATTACAACAACGGGGTTTGGCTTTATACATCATTTCTGGCGATCAGGAAGGATCAACCCGAAAATTAGCGGCTCAACTTGGTATTAAGAATTATTTTGCCAATACCTTACCGGAAAACAAAATACCGCGCAAATTGTGTTAATGGATGCCAATCTGGAACGGCTACTTGATTTGCTACAAATTACCCAAGCATTAGACGAAAACATGAAAACCAATATAACTGTGTCGATTATACCCGGAGTTATCGGTATTGGTAGTGTGTTCTTATTTCATTTGGGCTTTATGACATCGGTGGTGCTATATGCGCTTGGACTATTTACTGGTGTTGCTAATACCATGCGTCCAATGCGCCTTTCTCATCATGAGCGGAAAAAATAATCAGGCTTGGTTCAGTTCAAAATCGGGGCTTTTACCCGATGAGATGACGAACAACAAGTCTTATTCCAAGCGACAGTCGTCTTACAAATGAATTATTATTAAATTTTACCCTCAATTTTAAAATAGCCATCAAAATGCTCAACCCCCGTTTTTATTGACTTCTATTTCTTCTTTCCGTCCCAAATTTATTTTGGACGAGTCAATTTGTTTTTACCGAGGTGTTGCACATTAACTGTACTCACTATCTCAAATCGCTTTAAAAATACCAGAAAGTCCCAAAATAAATTTTGGACTCCAAGACTAATAAGGTAAATACCATGCTATTTGTAAATATCGGTGTAATGTTAGGTACATATATCGGCATCAAACTATTGAGCAAGCATCACACAAATAAAACCTCGCTGGTGCCAGGGGATGAAAAAGCGACTCAAAGCCAAAATCCACAATTGGATAAGCGTCATTTTAATATCAGCAATGCCGCAATGGGCATGGCAGCGATCAGTTATGTTTACCCACCAATCAGGCTATTAAGTGTAGCTTTAACCACCACAGCCAGCGCACCGATTTTTAAGGAGGCTGAACATACCCTGCGCGTGAATCGGCAAGTGCAAAATGATACACTCAGCTCTATTGTCACCATCGTTTGTATCGGTAGCGGTTTATATTTTCCCGCCGCCTTACAAACTTGGGTTTATCACTTTGGTACCATCATGGTGAACAAAAGCCAAAACAAAGCCACCCGCCTAATCGGTCAAGCCTTTAAACAGCAACCGAGTAAAGTATGGATATTGAAAGATCAAACAGAAGTTGAAGTTTCTCTGCATGATTTAGAAGTGGGTGATATTGTAGTTATTAAAGCCGGCGAAGTCATCGCCATCGACGGTATCATCACCAAAGGCATGGCCATGATTGATCAACAAGCCTTAACCGGCGAACCCATGCCGATAGAAAAAGCGCCAGGTGATCATGTGCTTGCAGCCACGATACTTGTCAGCGGTAAAATTCAGGTTAAAGTAAAAAAAACCGGACAGGAAGCGACCGTTGCCAAGCTCAATGACATTTTACAACATACCCGAGATTTTAAAAGCAGCCTACAATTAAAGGGAGAAGGTTGGTCAAATAAAATCTCTCTTCCGTTATTGACAGTCAGTGCGATTGCATGGCCATTTTTGGGGAGTTCATCAGCAGCAGCCTTGTTATTCAGTGTCCCGAGCAATACGATTCGGGTATTACCGGCGTTACAAACCTTTAATCATATCACTCTGGCATCCAAGAACAGCATTTTAATCAAAGATGGTCGAGTATTGGAAGAATTAGTTAAGGTAGATACAGTATTATTCGATAAAACGGGCACCTTGACGAAGATAGAACCTGAAGTTGGACAGATCATCAGTTGTGATGATTTAGGCGCAGATGGAATACTTCGCTGTGCTGCCATAGCCGAATCCCGACTTGCTCATCCATTGGCTCGCGCCATCGTCAAAGAGGCCGAAAAGCAACATTTTCATTTACCGGATACAGATCATGCCAATTATCAGATTGGTTATGGTGTGACGGTACAAATGAATGGGCTGACTATTCAAGTCGGCAGTGCTCGGTTTATGGAAATAGAAGGCATTATCCTGCCCACCGCGATCAAAACGGCTAATGAACAAGCCCAGCAAACCGGTGACAGTTTAGTCATGGTTGCCGTTGATCAAAAACTCAAAGGTGCCATTGAAATTCAGCCCCAGCTACGCCCCGAAGTCAAAGCGGTAATGCGTGATTTACGTCAACGTGGCATCAAACAATTAGCGATAGTCTCCGGAGATCATCAAAAGCCAACCAAAAAATTGGCCAAAGAGTTGGGCATGGATGATTATTTTTATGAAGTACTGCCCCAAGAGAAAGCCCAATTGATCCGCGACTTGCAAACCGCAGGTCACAAAGT
Source organism: Candidatus Thiomargarita nelsonii (assembly GCA_000785145.2). Taxonomy (GTDB): domain Bacteria; phylum Pseudomonadota; class Gammaproteobacteria; order Beggiatoales; family Beggiatoaceae; genus Thiomargarita; species Thiomargarita nelsonii_B. Next base: position 53,156 of record JSZA02000034.1, on the reverse strand, counting down.
CTGTTTTATTGGTGATGGCCTTAACGATGCGGTTGCGATGAAACAGGCTAACGTGTCAATTTGCCTATCGGATGCCGCCTCAATTACCAGCGACATGGCACAAGTGCTATTTCTCGACGACAACCTGTCACGTCTGTGTGAACTGATTGATATTTCAAAGCAACTGAACAGCCGTTTACAGAATAGTATGTTATTTTGGGGCGGTTTTGGGGTCAGCAATACGGCAGCGGTGACAATGCTGCATTTTGGCTTGACAAAATCTACCCTATTGTTTGGCACTGCGTTTGGACTGGGTGTTGGACACGCGATGTTGCCTTTGTTGTAACTTGATGTAAAACCTGACAGCTTCAAAATTTTAAGGTTAATTTTTCGCTTGAAAAGTCAAAACAAAAGAACTACAGGGATAAGTCAAAATATTTATCGTTCCCACGCGAGGCAAAGGAATGCCTGAATGGACGCGAGGCAAACTGCAAAAAACTAAACAAATCAATGCCAGTATGATAAACCTTTGTGCTGGACGGGGTTTGCAACCCCGTTCAGATCCCCAATGCCATTAAATTAAGGGCAACCATAAAGGATTGCCCCTACATGGACCGTGATTTATCGTAGGGGCAATCCCTTGTGGTTGCCCTTAATTTAATGGCATTGGTTCAGATCCCTCCTAGCGTCGGGACATAGATACTCTCGCTTCTCCACCATACGGTATCTGCGCCGAGACTCGGTTCCCACGCCGGCGCGCACTCTCTTATACATAAGTCCATTTACGAGGTTTTGTAGGGTGCGTCCTACGCACCCTGACGCTCAATGCGGTGCACAGGACGCACCCTACAAATATCCTTTTATTTAAAGTACTTGGATACTTATGTATAAAGGAGTGCGCCTTTGCTAAGGGAACCATAAAAAAGATTGCACCGGAGCGAGTGCAACATTAAAGCCCTTATGACCCACACATTATAAAAGATAAAATAATCAGTAAGAGCCACACGCCAAGTCCCTGAGCCTATGATTGAGCCTTTTCAAATCACCAAAGTTTTTCGTGATGGCGAAGCGGGGCGTTGGCATAATCCCGAATTTAGTTTTCTAGTTCCCACGCGCCAGCGTGGTAACTCATTCACTGACGCGCCAGCGTCACGAATTCATTCGACGCTGGCGCGTCGAGACTGGATTCCCACGCCGGCGCGTGGGAACTTGCCAATATCAATGCCATCGCCGTTAAGCCAAAAACCATACATGTAGGGTGGATTAAGCAGCGCGTATCCACCTGATTAATATATAAGATAAGATATGTAGGGTGGATTAAGCAGCGCGTATCCACCTGATTAATATATAAGATAAGATATGTAGGGTGGATTAAGCAGCGCGTATCCACCTGATTAATATTATAAGATAAGATATGTAGGGTGGATTAAGCAGCGCGTATCCACCTGATTAATATTATAAGATAAGATATGTAGGGTGGATTAAGCAGCGCGTATCCACCTGATTAATATATAAGATAAGATATGTAGAGTGGATTAAGCAGCGCGTATCCACCTGATTAATATATAAGATAAGATATGTAGGGTGGATTAAGCAGCGCGTATCCACCTGATTAATATATAAGATAAGAATTTCTAGTATAGAAATCCTATTTTTTTAAAAAATAGGATTTCTTTGAAACTTAAAAGAAAAATTTCTAGTATAGAAATCCTATTTTTTTAAAAAATAGGATTTCTTTAAAACTTGAAAATTTTAAAGTGGGCAGGTGGGTAACAAAAAGACGTTACCCACCCTACAATACAATGCCATATCGTGGCGGGCAACCACTAGGGTGTTGCCCCTACAAAGGACCGCATTTGATGTAGGGGCAATCCTTTATGCTTTCTTAAATAATTAGGTGTCGTTTTGTTTTTTTTTAATGGGCTTCGAGCCTTTTTAAAGCAATCTGAAAAATGAAGCTAAAATAAAAGAATGTACTAAAAATCAGCCATTGCGTTTTTTTGTACGCCTTTTTAAACTTTTAGAAATGCCATTTTTTGAAAAAATGGCATTTCTTTCTTATCCTAAATGGGGTGTTTTTGAACCATGCCGTTTATTTCTTTCCAGCCCAGCAAATACACATCCCATAGCCAATATCTGTCCTGTTTTTTAAATAACTTAATCTCTCTTGCATAATCCCCCCGCCATTTTTGATTGAAAAAATTTTGCTCTGCCACTCGAACCAGCCCCACTTCCAAATCGACATTTGTTACAACGGCTACATGTCCAGTATTGAATAATGACTTATCATAAATCAATAGATCACTGACTTGGGGGGGATGAGTTGAGCCATTAGGATGAGATTGGAATTGAAAGGTTTTGCCATCTGCAACGCGAATCACTCTATTGATTTGATGCCAAATATCTGACGCAAAATCGACTTCGCCATAAATAACACCTCTTTGGCTCAAAAGCCATCTCCGTGTAAATTCAACACATTGCCATTCAATGCCGGTATAAAAACCATTATTATAGTGCGGCTCAAATCTGAGGTAGTGTGCATTACAATTTGAATAGGCAATCACATTTCCTGCTGTGGCTCCCAGCATTTCACCATAAGGTGTTTGGTCCGGAGTCCAAGATTTATCTTGTGACATCTTGTCCATCTAAGAGAACCTGTTGATCTTGCAATTGTAAACGATCTTCTGCAAACCAATGTATCGCTTGCGGATAAATGCGATGCTCCTCCCGTAATACCCGCGCTGCCAGACTCTCTTCATCATCATCCGCTAAAACGGGCACACGCCCTTGAATGATGACAGGACCAGCATCTAAATCCGCCGTGACAAAATGCACACTCGCGCCATGTTCCTTAACCCCTGAAGCCAAGGCGCGTTTATGTGTATCTAAACCTTTAAAAGCCGGTAAAAGGGCAGGATGAATATTAAACAAACGTCCTTCGTAATGGGCGACAAATTCAGGACTTAAAATACGCATAAAGCCGGCTAACACAACTAATTTAGGTTGATAAGAATCGATGCGGGTTTGTAATGCCGTATCAAAGTCTATACGAGACTTAAATTGCGTATGATCTAACACCACTGTCGGAATACCGGCTTGTTCTGCATACATTAATCCGCCGGCTTGCGGGCGGTTACTGATAACGGCACATATTTCAACCAAAGGATCATGAGCATCAATAATCGCTTTTAAATTGCTGCCACGCCCTGAAATCAGAGCGACGAGGGATAATTTTTTGGCCATCTCCTAAATTCCGTGCAATCTAATGGTATCGACTGGGTGAGCCTCAATATTACCAATAGCCCACGCCGTTTCTCCCATATCTTTTAAATAGTTCAAACTCTTATCAAGTGAGGCTTGCGCCACACAAACGACCATACCAATACCACAATTAAAAGTACGATACATTTCTTTATTAGAGATATTTCCCTGTAGCCAATCAAAAATCGGCGGGCGCGTCCAATGGCGAGTATTGATATTCGCACAAAGTCCCGATGGTAAAACACGCGGCACATTTTCTAATAAGCCGCCCCCAGTGATATGTGCTAAAGCATGAACGGGGATTTTTTGCATTAATTGCAACAAGGGTTTGACATAAATGCGGGTGGGTTCTAATAAGACATCTCCTAAACGATGCCCATCAAACGCCTCATCCAACTGACTCCCCCTTTCATCAAGGATTTTACGAATCAGCGAATAACCGTTAGAATGTGTACCGCTGGCAGCAATCCCGATTAAGGCATCACCCGCTTGCACCTGGCTACCGTCAATAATAGCGGCTTTTTCGACAATGCCCACACAAAAGCCGGCCATATCATAATCACCTTGACGATACAAACCGGGCATTTCAGCCGTTTCTCCACCGACTAAGGCAGCCCCGGCCAATTCACAGCCTTTTCCAATACCTTCAATGACTTGCGCTGCAACATCTACATCAAGATGACCCGTCGCATAATAATCGAGAAAAAACAGCGGCTCTGCACCCGAAGTCACGATGTCATTGACACACATGGCGACTAAATCAATACCAATGGAATCATATTTGCCAAAGGCTTGCGCCAACTTTAATTTAGTGCCGACGCCATCGGTGCCGGATACCAGCACCGGGTTTTTATAACGATCTAAGGGAATTTCAAATAAAGCACCAAACCCGCCCAAACCGCCTAATATTTCGGGACGGTGGGTGCGTGCAGCAATGGGTTTGATACGTTTGACTAATAAATTACCGCTGTCGATGTTGACACCAGCATCGCGGTAATTGAGGGAAGGGGGATTGTTATCTTTCATGGAACGACAAAAAGAAATTTTAAAGTAGGTAGGCGTCCAAAATTTATTTTGGACGGATTAATTCACCAACCATTGCAGTATAAAAAATCCTATTTCTTAAAGAAATAGAATTTTTGTGAAAATATATAGATTTATAAACTATTAATTAGCTGTTTCACAATCATTAACACCAAAAGGATTTTCTTGGGGACAAATATTCTCCTCAATATCCTTTTGTAGACAAATCGTAGCAAACCGGACAGAAGCACTACTCTCGCTACCAGCTACCGAAGTACGGGCCGTTATTTCCGCCTGGACCCACCTAGCATATTGTATTGCATACAATACATCAAAATCTGCATAGCCAGTGGCAGGTGCTGTGGGATGATTTGTGCTTGGCAGCCCGGTTGTGAGGTTTAAATTATCCACCGTGATAACATTGCCAGGGTCAAGTCTGCCATTTCCATTTATATCTTCTCCGGGCTCTAAGATACCATTGCGATTCACATCTTCATTAGGGCATATATAATCATTATCACCTTTGATGTAAAACGAGGGATAAATACTCAAAGTGACATCAGCATTATTGATGGGGGTACCATTAGAATCCGTCACTAAAACGGAATGAAATACTCTATATCTAACCCCTGACTCTTTTATCATCTCATTGCCCGAACCGACAGCCACAAATAGGCTTTTTTGAGCGACTGTAAAATTAATTTCGCCTGACACGGATGTATTAGCAACATTAGCTGTCACCTTGACAGCATTCGCCGCACTGGAAGAAGGGCCTGCAATATACACCGTACTGGCTCTTCCAAAGTCATCTGTAAACGCAAAACCTTGAGTCAACCCCCCACCACTAATGTCATCTAAAACAAAATTCACGCGCTTACCAAAAACCTGATTTTTATCAGGATCACGCACCACTGCTAAAATTTCGCTTTGTTCTGTATCCGTGCCAACAGAATTAACACCAATCACGGCGGGATTAGCTTGAACCGTGATAGTATTGGCGTTGGTTGCCACAAATTTGAGATTAAATTGCTGAGAAGGACCACCAGCTCTGTTTGCAACAACCGCAATGATGCTATTCCCTGCATCTCCACTCGGAGACACTGTGAATGATGCCTCACCATTAGCATTTGTCGTGATTTCGCTATTATCTAAAGTACCACGAGTGCTAGAAAGGGTTAATTTTTCATTGACTTGAGCAACGCCCCCTTCATCCCAATGTACATTAAACTGCTGACCTCCACTGAGGTTGAGAGGCACCTGACAACCTAAATCTAGCCTACCGTTGTTATTGATATCCTCACCCGCATCAAGTATGCGATTATTATTGATATCTTCGTTATCAGAGATTAAAGTGCAAAGATTATTTGAAGACGGCGTTACAATGAAATTACTGTCAGAAATACTCACCTGAGTGCTATTTTCATTAGCCCCTGCTTTGCTTGCCGTAATAACATCCTTTCCGGCATGACTTGCCGTGTAAATGACCTCAGCTTGACCTTGAGCATTCGTCACAGGAGAAGGGGGATTGAAAGTATTACTCAACTGAGAACTGAGGTTTAAAGTTTTCCCAGCGATGCCTTTGTCCGCAGAATCCTTGAGGGAAATCACAAAGTTTTCTTCTGTATTGATAACAACCGATGTGGGTCCCGCTATACTAATACTCGTGCCTATGACATCAATGCTAATAGTGTCTTCTAGGGTTTCCCCAGACTTGGTATCCACCTTTGCCGTTACCGTAATGGTACGATTATCAGAATTGACTTGCGTCGTTAAACGCGCCTGAGCACGTCCTGAGACATCCGTCACACCCGCTTGTGCCGAACTCCCTTCTATTTGAATGGCCCGAAGTTCTCCAGCAGAATCGGCCTGAAAACTGATCTTTGCCCCTTCCACCAAATTGTTCTCTTTATTCTTGACTATCGCGGTGATAATCACACCATCGCTATTACCTTCCGACCCCAATTGGGTGTTATTGGTTATCAATAGAATCTCCTTGATCTCTTGCAAGTCCTCTGATGATGGCGGGAGAAATGTAATCGTCACAGTTTTAGGCTGAATAGAACTCCCTTTAACCCCAATCGTTACCTCGATGACAGCCTCCGCAGTGGACGTTATCTTGGTTGAAAAAGAGCCATTCTCATCCGTTTTCTTTTCAGAAGGATCGGCAACCGCCACAGAACCCTGTGGCATCAGCACGACAATAGGCACATCCTTCACCGCTTGTCCACTCTGGTTTCTGGCAACCACATCAATTTGAATTGCATTTGCAATTTGACCAGTTGCGGGTTGTTGATCGTTAACAACGTTGACACTCAACTGGATATCTTTAAAAACACCCACATCACCGGATTCAACAAATGTCACAATCACTTCTTGGCTTGGAATAGAGGTGCCATCAACGGCAATCGTTACTTTGAAATCACCTGCCAGTGTTGATGTAATATTTGTACGAAAAAAACCATTGGCATCCGTGTTAGATTGAGAAGGATCGGCAACAGCCACTCCCTGCATCCGCACCGTAATGGGAACACCTTCTACCGCATTTCCCGCGCCATTTCTGGCAACCACATCAACTCGAACCGCAGCCTCACCATTTGCGAGTTGCCCGTTATTAAAAACATTGGGACTCAATCGGATATCATCGGGAATAGCACTCACAAAGCTAACGTCTATTGACTCCGTGATAGTCCCCGCCGTTGCATTCACAGTGACTGTCCCTGCCACAGTATTGCTGAGTTTGAAAATGGCTGTTCCCCCGCTGTTGCTTTCAGCCGTACTCTGATCAAAAATGGCCGTACTGGCTCCCGTGGCAAAAACAGTCACTGGCACACCTGACAAGCCGATGTTCGCATCGTCACGTACAATAACGGTTATAGTAATTTGCTCTGACCCATTAGCAATTTGTTGGGTCAGAGAGCTTAACAAAGTAACAGACCGAACGGCAGCCGCATTATTTGTTCCAGGCGTGCCAGGGTTTGACTGTTCATTATCGTTTGGCAGTAGTCCACTTGAATCATCATCGCCACCACCACAAGCAGTGAGCAAAGTCAGTATAAGTATCAGCCAAGGGCTGAAAAAACGTATTGACATTATGTTTATCCTTTTTTAAAATTTCTTTTGGAGTCGGCCAGATTTATCTTGGGCGCCCTTAACGATTTTCTTTTAAAATCTTTGGTGTAACAAAAATCAGGAGTTCGGATTTTTGATCACTGTTTGAGCGATTTTTGAAGAGATGGCCTAGCAAAGGTATGTCAGAAAAAAAGGGTACTCTATTGACTCCATTGGTGGTCGTTCGCTCATAAACACCACCCAACACAATAGTCTCACCATTATTAACGAGCACGTTTGTCTTGATTTCACGTTTGTCGATACTGGCAAGACCGTTGATTTCAGCCCCTGGCGCATCTTTTTTCACAGATAACTCAAGGTTAACACGATCATCTGGCGTAATTTGCGGCGTGACTTTAAGTTCAATTGTGGCATCTTTCCATACTATCGTGCCAGTCGAGCCAACCCCCCCTATGGTCAGGAAAGGGATTTGCGTTCCTTGCATGATAAAAGCCTCTTGTTGATTGCCCGTGATAAGACGTGGACTGGAGAGAACTTCTCCATTTCCCTCAGACTGCATAGCTGACAGTTCCAATTGTAATAAGTAACTACCAATTTTACCAATCGCTAATCCAACTCTCGCAGGGTTTGCAGCATTGGCGGGCAAACTCAGCAGAAAACCTTCAGTATCATTATCCATCGTAAATGCAGTACCACCAGAAAACTCTGTATCACCTTCAACTTTACCACCTAACACCGCCCCATATCCATTGCCCAAGCTTTTATTGGCACTGTAGCCAAATTTTACACCTAAATCTTTGTTAAAATTACTGGTAGCAATCACAATTTTAGACTCAATCAAGACTTGGCGTATAGGCGTATCCAAGGAAGCAATTAATTTCCGTATTTCTGTCATTTTGGAACGGGTATCTTGAATGATTAAAGTATTCGTTCTTTCATCAGTAGAAACACTCCCCCCTTTCGACAGAAACGAATGCTCATCCCTCGTTTTTAGGAGTTTCTCAAGCTCCTTAGCCTTTGCATAATTGATGACGATAAATTCCGTGTGAAGGGGTTCAAGTGCCTTGATTTTTTTCTGTGCCTCCAAATGACGCTGCTTACGAGCATCAAGATTTTTTTTGAGATCGATGATAACGACATTACCGATCCGTCGCATGCCCAATTCTCTCGCTTCAAGAATAATATCCAATGCTTGGTCCCAAGGAACGTTTTTTAGCTGCAAGCTAATAGAGCCAGCAACTTCATCACCTGCGATCATATTGAGCCCTGGTAAATCTAACAGCAACTTGAGAACGGCACGCACATCAATATCTTGAAAATTAAAAGAAACGAGTTTTCCACTATACTGACGTTCCTCAATGGATAATTCTTCAGTTACTATTTCAACTTTTTTATTAACTTCAACAAGGTAGAGATTTTCAGTCTGGTAAGCATGATATTCATAATTATCTTTGACAGTGATGTTCAAGCGTACATTGTTACCAACAGATAAAGTGTCTATGAAACTGATTGGAGTGCCAAAATCTAACACATCTAACCGCCGATCCAATTGCTCGGGCAAGCGAGTGTTGGGAAATTCGATCACAAGATCACTACCTTCTTGGCGTATTTCCGCCATAATAGAGGGTTCTGACAGCGTGATGACAACACGTCCAGCAGCGTCTGGGGTACGGCGAAAATCTATATCTTGTATGTGGCGATCTGCTGCTGGGCTTGCTGGCATACTGGCCGTGCCTGTTGGAGAGGCTGCTTGAGATGCCATATTTTCTAGTGACACTAACACCCTGTTACCAACCACATTGATGTTAAACGGCACCATTCGTACCAAATTAAGAACGACGCGGGTACGGTCACGACTTTCCAGGGCTCTCAACGCATCGACTGCGCCAATACCTATCCGTTTATATTTTTGCCTCAATTTCAGTTTCGTCTCTGGAAATTCCAACACAATGCGGGCAGGGTTATCCGTCGAAAAGGTCAAAGGCGTTATTGCAGTATCCGCAAAAGTCAATTGAACTTGTATGCGATTGCCTGACATGGCAGAAAAACCCATTTTTTCTAACTGGTTGATACCGTCCGCAGCCACAGCATTGTTACTCAACAATAATAAACTGTAACAAATAAACCATTTCACAACCATTGGAAAAACAAGGTATGTTTTATTTGAACCATTCATAAATTTTTTTTCATCCTTTATTCAAAACATTCTCAATTACTGAGTCACCAAGTGAAAACTTGTGACTTCTTGTGTCCAACACCCATTGCCATCTGGAACCAGTTCCAATATGTCAATTTGGTCTTCAGAAATATTGATAATTTGCCCGTAATTTTCTCCCAAATAATCATTTTGTTTGACTTCATAGAGGGTGCCATCACTTGTTGATGCCACCAAAGCCCACAAAGCACCCTGCTTTGTCATTGTACCAACCATTTGTAGAGCATCAAGGGGCATTTCTTCCAAACCCACACGTACCCGATTAGCATCAGGGCCGCTTGGGCAAGGGTTTTCATTTGACTGATTATCCCCTAATCCACCTGGAATATCCTGTTTTTTTATATCTGTATCTATCAAATGTACAAACGGATCTCGTTGGTTTTGTACTTCATAAAAGAAGGGAGGGATATGCCTATATTCTGGAATAGGCTTGATCTGCGGATTTTCTATTGCCTTGATTTCTGCAACATACTCTTGCAAATCCGTCACACCAGGATCAGCACAACCTGACAATAGGCTTGTTATTAAGCCAAGATAAAAGAGGTCAACAGACATCAGTTTCTTATGCAATTTATCATTTTTCATTGAGCTTTTTCCTAAATAATACGCGGAGCAGCATGCCTGATCTCCGCTTCGCCTCGAAAATTATCTTATCTTTTCCTTCTTTTCCTTTTTTTCCCTTTTTTAGGGGTTGAGTCTTCAAGATAACGATAAATTTGTGCGGTTACTTCTATCGTTAATAGCTTCTTTCCAGTACCCTGTTTCTTGGAGCTTGAGATAGAAACATCATGTTGGGTAACAATACGATTCATGGCAGCAACACCACTCACAAATTTTCCAAAAGCATGATAGTCACCGGTTGCCCGCAATTTAACCGGTAATTTGACATAGAGACCTTTTTCCTCTCTTTGTCCTTTGTATTGTGGTTCAAATAATTCTTGTTTTAAACCACTGGCTAATACCGTTTGAGAAATATTTCTGATCAGTTCATCTACTTGAGCATCACTGGGCAATTTTTTGAACAATTCTTTTAGAATGAATTCAATTTGCACCAATTGTTCTTCAAGTTTAGGTAAAGAAGCCGCTTTCAATTGTTTCGTTTTAAATGTTTTTTTTAGCGTCTTTTCTTCTTGTTTAACCTTAGCTAATTCAGCTATTTGATTTTGAGTGTGAAACCAATAGCCAGCAAACAGTGCTGCAATACACAACACAAGGATTATTAAGCCCTTAATAGGAACAGGCCAATTGCCAAAATTGGCTGGATCTAAGTGACTGAAATCTTCGATAGTCATGGGGAGTTATCCTTTTTTGTAGGCGCAGTTTGAGTAATCTCCAATTTAAAATGGCTAAGGCGACGTTTTTTATAGGCCGATTTTTGAAGCTTTTTATCTGCTATGGTTTTAATGGAATAAATTTTGGGATTAGTCAACCATTGAGAGGCTTCAAGATTTTTCATCAGCTCAGAGACACGGTTACCCGATTGTGCAACACCTTCAAGGGTAATAAAATTACCCTTTTGTTTCAGGCTAGTAAAATACACACCATTTGGTACTTGTTTGACGAGTTCATCAAATAAATGCACAACATTAGAACGGCTTTCTTCAAGCTCTTGGATAATGTCCATGCGCTCAATCAAACGTTGCTTCTCCTTTTTTAACTTTTTAATATCCTTGAGTTGAGCATCGACTTTTTTAATTTCGCTCTTCAAATAGTGATTGCGACGTTGCTGATAATCGAGCTGTTCGGCCATGTAGAGATGCACCAATATCACCAAAAATCCCATGAATAGCAAGGACATACCAGTGATGATAAAGAAACGAGTTTCACGTTCTTTTTTTAGCGTCTCGCGCCAAGGTAATAAGTTAATATGTGGCATAACTGATAATTGCTCATGGTGTTATGGTCACCATTCACCATTCCTCCATTAATTTAATTAAAAATCGTCAAAACTTCGTAAGGCTAATCCACAAGCGAGCATTAATGCAGGCGCATCCTTTTCCAAGGCGATTTTATCGATTCGTGGGGCAAATGACATGGATACAAATGGATCAACTGTTTTCACATGCCCACCCACCTTGTTGCTCACTTGAGCAACAATACCATCTATAGAAGCACAGCCACCGGCAATTAATATATGTGATAGCTTGCCATAGTTTGATTGGTTATAATAATATTGCACCATCCGGCTGATTTGTTGAACCATCTCGTCTTTAAATGGCTCAAGAATACTATGAAAATAGTAGGGATCAAGCGTATTGTTGCGTTTAGCAAGATTAGCTTCTTCATAACTCAGATCATAACGGTTTTGAATTTCTTCAGTCAGTTGTTGCCCCCCAAACATTTCCTCATGTGTGAATACGATTGTTGGCTTACTGTTTTTTTCGCCCAGCACATTCAATGAGCAGGTGGTTGCGCCAACCTCAATTAAGGCAATCGTATCACCATCATCAATGTCCTTATCGTTTTGTGCGACCATAATCAGGGCATTTTCAAGTGCATATTTTTCTATATCCACCACTTTGGCTTTTAATCCGCCCAGTTCAAGGGCAGCGATACGCCCCTCTATTGTTTCACGGCGAGAGGCTACTAACAAGATATCAACACGCTCTTCTTCTTTTTCATTAGGCCCTAGATTTTCAAAGTCGAAATCAATATCATCGCTATCTTGACCAAGATATTGAGCGGGATAAGCTTCAATTTGTTCTTTTATATCTTGCTCGGATAACCCCCCATCCATCGTGATCACTTTGGTAATGACGCTGGGTCCTGCCACTGCGAGGGCGGCATATTGAGTGCGTGGCTTAGTTCGATTGACCACGCGCTCAATGACACTGCCAACACTTTCTAACTCAATAATGTTTTTGTCTTCGATAGTTCTTTCTGGTAAAGGCTCCATCGCATAACTTTCCACTTGAAATCCTTTACCTATCCGGCTAAGCTCAAGCAACTTGACGGCTGTTGAACTGATATCTATACCTACCACAGGATCTGGCTTTAAATTAAATATGCTCATGTCTCTATACTTTATACTCATTTATTTTCATCTGGTTTATATTAGACACTATTTATGGTTATAGTTCAAGACTGATTTAAAAGGAGGGAGATGGCTTATTAAAAATATGGTATAAAAAATTTAACATCGAGTATAGTTATTCATTTTCCCTAATATCAGTCCAAGATAAATCTTGGACTCCTGTTAATTTAAAATTATACCATTTTTATGAGTGTTAGATATTATTTTTACAAAATTTTGCATGTTACCTTATTGATGGGTTTGCTGTGGACCTTATTAGCTATAGGCGTTGTTATGGCTATTCAGTGGTATTTTATCCCTCAATTGCCCTCTATAGAACGCTTGAGAGATGTACGTTTGCAAGTTCCACTCCAAATTTATACTAAAGATGGTCTTTTTATCGCTGAATATGGCGAACAGCGTCGCAAACCTATAGCAGTGGAGCAGATGCCTGAGCTTTTAATTAAAGCCGTATTAGCGACGGAGGATAGTACTTTTTATGTGCATTCTGGGGTTGATCTCAAGGGCTTATTTCGGGCAGTGTTCAGTTTACTGAAAACGGGTAGAAAGCAGCAAGGTGGTAGTACCATCACTATGCAAGTCGCTCGTAATTTTTTTCTCTCCCGTAAAAGGACCTTTAGTCGCAAATTTAATGAAATTTTGTTGGCTTTTAAAATTGATGAGGGCTTGTCAAAGAATGAAATCCTTGAATTGTATTTAAATAAGATTTACCTTGGTCATCGTTCTTATGGTGTTGGGGCGGCGGCTCAAGTCTATTATGGCAAAAGTCTTTTTGATTTGAGCTTAGCGCAATGGGCAATGTTGGCGGGTTTGCCTAAAGCACCTTCAACCAATAATCCGTTGACAAATCCTAAACGGGCTTTGGAGCGGAGAAATTATGTCCTTAGACGTATGCTGACTTTAAAATATATTAGTCAAGAGGCGTATGAGACGGCCATTAATGCGCCTTTGACGGCAAAACGCCAAAAACGGGCAGGGGGGGCACCGGCTTTATATGTTGCTGAAATGGTTCGTTCTTTTTTGCTGGAGAAATTTGGCTCAGAGATAACTTATACTCATGGCTATAAGGTATTTACGACCATTGATAGTCATTTGCAAATGACGGCGAATTCGGCTTTACGTCATGCTTTATTTACATACGATCAACGGCATGGTTTTAAGGGTGTGCTTGATCAGGTGTCGATACCTAAGGACTTATCGGATGTGGACAAGTGGGCGCACGATCTTTTGCAAAAATATCGCACTCAAGGTAATTTGGTCCCCAGCCTGGTGCTAAATGTGAAGACTAAAAGCGTCACTGCTTATAATCAAAAGGTGGGGCAGTTTAAAATTGTTTGGGATGATATTTCTTGGGCGCGTCGCTATATCAATGATAGAAAACGTGGTCGATCTCTCAAAAGCGCGAAAAGTGTCCTCAAGCGGGGGGATATTATTATGGCGCATTTCATTAAGAGCGAAGAAAAAGAGCGTTGGGCATTGTCTCAAGTCCCAGAGGCTGAAGGGGCTTTGGTGGCTATAAATAGCAATAATGGAGCCATTATCGCTCTGGTGGGGGGATTTGATTATTATCACAGTAAATTTAATCGGGCGACTCAAGCGTTGAGGCAACCGGGTTCGAGTTTTAAGCCGTTTATTTATTCAGCAGCACTGGCAAAAGGTTGGTCGGATTCTAGTCGCGTTCTTGATGCTCCCTTATCTTTTAGAGTGGGTAGAAAGAGATGGAGTCCCAAGAATTCTAGCCATAAGTATTATGGGTGGACGACGCTTAGGAAGGCGTTGACGCATTCCTTTAATGTCTCTGCGGTGCGCTTGTTGAATAAGATAAGGGTAAAATATACGGTTAAGCATATAACTCAGTTTGGCTTTGATCCGGCGAGAATTCCGAAAAATCTGACCATGACTTTGGGGACGGGTGAATTGACGCCGCTGGAGTTGGCATCGGGCTATGCGGTGTTTGCGAATGGGGGATTTCGGGTGAAGCCTTATTTTATTGACCGCATTGAGGATGTTAATGGCAAAGTGATTTTGTCGGCCAATCCATTGACAATTTGTCGTCAATGTCCGCCGGAAATTTTGACGCCTTCTGGGCTACAGTTTGATATTCTTGCGCCTGAGACAATCTGTACACAGACGCCTCGCTATGCGCCGCAGATCATAAGCACTCGTAATGCTTATATGATGAGTTCTATGCTTAAAGATGTCATCGCTGCTGGTACGGGGCGCCGTTCTAAATTACAGCGTGAGGATATTGCGGGAAAAACGGGGACGACTAATGATTTACGTGATGCGTGGTTTGCGGGTTATTCGCCTGATATAGTGACGACAACTTGGGTTGGTTTTGATAAGCCGCGTTCTCTTGGTCGTCATGAGTATGGCGGGAAAGTCGCATTGCCGATGTGGGCTGAGTTTATGGGTGTGGCTTTAGATGGTCAACCTGTGAAGTCTTTTCCAAAACAGGCGGCTGGTCAAACAAAATAAATAGGATTTTTAGAGACTAGTACGCTGTCAATGTTAAATTGATGGGTGTTGTAGGGTGCGTCCTACGCACCTTTTGAGCGTCACGGTGCGTAGGACGCACCCTACAAAATAAGGTGCGTAGGACGCACCCTACAAAAGAAGGTGCGTCGGACGCACCCTACAAAATAAGATTGACAAGGTACTGAAATTGAGATTAAAAAAATCCTATTTCTTTAAGAAATAGGATTTTTAGAGACTGATAAATCAAAAAAATTCATCAAATGATAATTGATATATTATTGATAGTATTAGCTTATTTGATAGGCTCCGTCTCTGGGGCACTGATTGTGAGTAAGATGATGGGATTGCCTGATCCACGCACACAGGGATCAGGCAATCCGGGGGCGACTAATGTGTTGCGCTACAGCGGCAAAAAGGCGGCTCTGCTGACTTTGGGCTTAGATGTGTTTAAAGGTGTCATAGCAGTATTGATGGTAAAATTTATGACTATGGAGCCGATAGTATTAGCTGGCGCAGGCTTAGCCGTATTTTTGGGACATTTATATCCCATTTTCTTTCAATTTCGTGGTGGTAAGGGTGTCGCAACTGCTTTTGGTGTATTATTAATATTGGCATGGCCAGTTAGTTTAGCCGTATTAGCAACATGGTTAATAATGAGTTTGGTCTTTCGTTATTCATCATTAGCCGCCATCACGGCAGCCATCCTCACGCCAGGGTATATGTTTTGGTTTACAGATGGCATGTTGGAATATACTCTTATGGCATTTCTAATCAGTGCTTTGCTGATTTGGCGACATCGTTCTAATATTTATAAATTATTGAATGGTCAAGAGGATAAAATAGGCGACTGATATGGCAGGACATAGTAAATGGGCAAATATCCAACACCGTAAAGGTGCCCAGGATGCAAAACGCGCTAAATTATTTACCAGACTGATTCGTGAAATTACTGTCGCAGCGCGTATGGGCGGCGAGGATCCCAGTGCTAATCCACGTCTGCGTGCCGCTATTGATAAAGGTTTGGCTGGCAATATGACCAAGGATGCGATAGAGCGTGCTATCAAACGGGGTGCAAAGGCAACTGACGGCAATAATTATGAGGAAGTCCGTTATGAAGGTTATGGTCCCGGTGGCATCGCAGTCATGGTTGATTGCATGACTGATAATCGCAATCGCACTGTGGCTGAGGTACGCCATGCTTTTGGTAAATGTGGTGGTAATTTAGGTACTGCTGGCTCTGTGGCGTATTTATTTGAGAAAGTTGGAATTCTCAGTTTTCCCCCCGGCAGCAATGAAGATCAAATCATGGAAGTGGCTTTAGATGCGGGTGCTCAAGATGTCCTTGATGATGATGCGATTGAGGTGTTGACGGCACCTGATGTTTTTTATCCGGTTAAAGAGGCGATGGAAAAAGCCAAGCTGATACCGACTCAAGCAGAAGTGACAATGCGGGCTTCAACCAATACTGCCCTAGATTTGGACAATGCAAAAAAAATGCTACGCCTATTGGACATGTTAGAAGATTTGGATGATGTTCAACAAGTTTATTCTAATGCCGATATTAGTGATGATATCATGGCGCAATTAGCATAATTATCTGTGAATAATCCACGTATTTTAGGCATCGATCCCGGTTCTCGGCTCACAGGATTTGGGATCATTGAAATTCATCGTTTTAAAGCAGTGTATGTCACCAGTGGTTGCATACGCATGCAGTCAAAGCCGATGCCCTTGCGCTTGCAGGAAATTTATACGGGTATCAGTCAGATTATTGAGCAATATCAACCGACGCTGTCAGCGATTGAAGAAGTTTTTATGTCTCGCAATGCGGCTTCTGCTCTAAAATTAGGTCAAGCGCGGGGCGTTGCCATTGTTGCCTGTGTGCAGCAGGGCTTGCCAGTGCATGAATACGCACCCACTAAAATTAAAAAAGCCGTAGTGGGAAATGGTCATGCTGATAAAGTGCAAGTTCAACACATGGTCAAAATCTTATTATCTCTCTCCAATACGCCCCAGGAAGATGCTGCGGATGCTTTAGCGGTTGCACTTTGTCACACACATCATGCATGATATTGGAGTCCAAGATTTATCTTGGACGAGGTCAAAAAATGATTAATCGTTTACGTGGCGAGTTAATAGAAAAACAACCGCCCCTATTAGTGATAGACGTACAAGGCGTAGGCTACGAAGTCTTTGCGCCTATGTCCACTTTTTACAATTTACCCGAAATCAACACCGAAATCCGTTTATTAACCCATCTCAATATACGTGATGATGCTCATGTACTTTTTGGATTTCTCACTGAATCCGAGCGCTACTTATTTCGTGATCTGATTCGCGTCAGTGGCATTGGACCCAAATTGGCACTCAGCATTTTATCTTCGATGGAATTGAGCACATTTGTTCAATCTGTTCACGATAATAATACGACTCGTCTTATTCGTATCCCCGGTGTGGGCAAAAAAATGGCTGAAAGGTTAGTCGTAGAAATGCGTGATCGTTTGAAAAATTGGGGCACAAGCACAACACCGTCTTCAGCTCCCACCACGGCACCTATTCTCACGCAAACCATAACCAGTCCCGTTGAAGATGCTGTCAGTGCATTGATTGCTTTAGGCTACAAGCCCAATGATGCACGTCGTTGGGTGCTTGGCGTTGCCGAAGAGGGTTTGACTAGTGAAGCTTTGATTCGTCGTGCCTTACAATCTGCCTTGTAAGGGTACTGTTCCATATTAATATATTAAGAATTCAAATATTTATGATTATTATCATGCACCCCCAAGTCACCGATGCAGAAATTAACGGTGTCAAAGACAAATTAAAATCATTAGGCTTAGAAAGTAACATATCACGCGGCGTTGAAAGAACTATCATCGGTGCCATTGGTGATGAGCGTAAAATACATAAAGAAAGCTTACAAGCTTTGGCTGGCGTTGAAGATGTGATACGTGTTGTTAAGCCCTACAAAATTGTAGCGCGTGAATGGCACAAAGCCGATACCGTTATAAATATTAAAGGTATTCCAGTCGGCGGAAAAACCATACAAATCATTGGTGGTCCCTGCTCCGTTGAAACGCAAGCACAAATGGATTTAGCGGCACAAGGTGTGGAGCAGGCGGGTTGTCGCTTAATACGCGGTGGCGCATTTAAGCCACGCACGAGCCCTTATAGTTTTCAGGGCAAAGGTGTCGAAGGTTTGAAGATATTTCGCCAAGCGGCTGATAAATACAATTTGCCGATTGTCACAGAATTGATGGATGTGCGTCATCTGGATGCTTTTTTAGAACACGGTGTTGACGTGATACAAATCGGCACTCGTAATATGCAAAATTTTGATTTATTGAAAGAAGTCGGAAAAATTCATACACCCGTTATACTCAAACGCGGATTATGCGCCACCTTGTCAGAATGGCTGATGTCGGCAGAATATATCGCGGCGGGCGGCAATCATAATATTATATTATGTGAGCGTGGCGTGCGTAGCTTTGAAAAAGCTTACCGTAATATGTTAGATGTCACCGCCATTCCCGTGCTTAAAAAAGAAACCCATTTACCCGTCATTGTCGATCCCAGTCATGCTGGCGGCAAAGCGTGGTTAGTGCCCACATTGTCAAAAGCCGCGATTGCAGCGGGGGCAGATGGTTTATTAGTAGAAATGCACCCTCAACCGTGTGATGCGTGGTGTGATGCTGATCAAGCCCTCACCCCAGATGAGTTAAAAGATTTGGTGGGAGATTTGCGTGGAATTGCACAAGCGGTGGGACGAATAATCTAAAAATCGAGAGTGACGATATGAGCGATAGTTATGAAATTGAGAACAACGCGATTGATGGCGAGGATGAGATGGGATCGTTAAATCATGGCACGGCGCAAACTAATTTAGCCGGATTACTAAAGTTCAAATGCGAAAAGAAATTAGCTGTCATAACTGAATTAAGCATAGATATAAGCCAACATGATCTCAGTAAGTATGAACTCGGCGTTAAGGAGGAAATCAAACCAGATGTTTGCGCTTATGTTAAACGTCCAGTCATACCGGATGGCAAAAATGACCTAGTGAAGGTGTCTCAAATACCTGACTTAGCAATTGAGGTGCTTTCACCAAGGCAAGGCGTTAGTTACTTAATTAGGAAAATCAACGCTTACTTCGAGTTAGGAGTTAGATCGTGTTGGTTGGTTCTCCCTAGCAATAAATATATCGCGGTTTACTCACAAATTAATCAGTACAAAAGTTTTGACGTGCAACGAGACACCGAAATTGTTGATGAAGTGATGGATATTCACTTGCCTATTGCAAGTGTGTTTGCACTTTAAATGGTATCGGGCAAGCACAAGGGATTGCCCCTACGTCATATGATGTAGGGGCAATCCTTTATGGTTGCCCTTAATTTTTTTTCACCAGCTTACTGCGTAAACGATAAATCGCAATTTCCCCAAATAAATTAGGGATTAAACGCATAGACGAACTGGTGCGATGTCTTCTATCGACCACCGCCCGTTGCAAGACTTCAATATCTAGATCATCACAAAGTTTTTCAAAATCACGCAGCGTGCATAAATGAATATTTTCTGTGTGATACCATTCACTGGGCAAAGCGCGGGAACTCGGCATCACGCCACCAAAAAATAAGGAAAGACGGGCTTGCCAGTGCCCAACATTGGGAAAAGTCACAATGCCTTGGCGACCAACACGTAACATTTCTATTAACAATTTGTCTGGGTGATGAATGGTTTGGATGGCTTGCGTCATCACCACATAATCAAAGCTATCATCAGCAAAATCAGAAAGTCCTTGGTTTAAATCAGTGTGAATCACATTGACACGAGCTTGAAGACAAAGTGCGATATTTTCATCGTCAATTTCTAAACCGTATCCCGTCACCGAGCGAGTATCGCGTAAATGCGCCAACAATGTCCCATCACCACAGCCTAAGTCGAGAAGATGCGAGCCTTCAGCAATCCATTCACTAATCAGCGCCAAATCAGTACGCAAGTCCATCATTCTTCATCCTCTATTTGTTGCATATAATTTTTAAAAATCCGTAAATAGTGAGGAATCGGCATTAAAAAGGCATCATGTCCTTCTTGCGCTTTGATTTCAGCATAGCTCACATTTTTTTTGTTATGTAACAAGCCTTTAACAATTTCGCGTGAACGGGATGGCGAAAAGCGCCAATCGCTGGTAAATGAAATGACTAAAAATTTAGCCGCTACCTTTGCCAAGGCGGCTGATAGATTATTATTATGCTCGCTAGCAGGATCAAAATAATCCAGGGCTTTTGTCATCAACAGATAAGTATTGGCATCAAAATGCTCAACAAAAGAGGTGCCTTGATAGCGCAAATAGCTTTCGACTTGAAATTCAACCTCAAAGCCAAAGTTGATTTTACCTTCGCGTAATTCTCGCCCAAACTTTTTACGCATGGCATCATCCGATAAATAAGTGATGTGTCCTAACATACGCGCCAACATCAAACCTCGACGTGGGACAGTGTTCTGTTGGTAATAATGTCCTGTATGAAAGTCCGGATCACTTAAAATGGCTTGGCGGGCAACTTCATTAAATGCAATATTTTGCGCCGTCAATTTCGGAGCAGCGGCAATCACCACACAATGGCGCAAATGTTTTGGATAATCAATCGCCCATTGTAAGGCTTGCATACCGCCCAAACTGCCACCTATTACCGCCGCCCATTGTGAAATGCCTAATACATCAGCCAAACGCGCTTGGCTTTTCACCCAATCACGTACTGTGACAATAGGAAAATCGGGGCCATAAGGTTTATTAGTATCAGGATTAATACTTTTTGGACCGGTTGAACCTTTACATCCGCCTAAATTATTTAAAGATACAACGAAAAAGCGATTAGTATCAATAGGTTTTCCAGGACCGATACAAGTATCCCACCAGCCTGGTTTTTTATCTTGCATACTATAATAGCCTGCTGCATGATGATCGCTGCTTAAGGCATGGCAAATCAGTATGGCATTAGAATGGTGCTCATTTAAGGTGCCATAAGTTTCATATATAAGTTCGTAACTTGGCAAAGAGCGTCCACAATCCAAGGCTAAAGGTGTCGTAAATTTGTGAGTTTGTGCAGTCACCAATCCCACATTATCGGGGGCTAATATGTCTGGCATAATAAATTATTATTTTAACGCGAAGTGCAACTTTTTCTCGACGCGGAGCGTCGAGGCAGGCATTCCTTTGCCTCGCGCACTCTCTTATACACAAGGGCAACCATAAAGGATTGCCCCTACAGAATCCGACGGTTTGTAGGGGCAATCCCTTGTGGTTGCCCTTTTCTCGTTCCCACGCTCTGCGTGGGAGACGCAGTAACGGAACTTCGTTCCGATCATGCCTGCCCGGACGCTCCGCGTCCTAGTAGGATTATTATAAGACAATTTTAAGCTGCTATGAACAAAAATCGAGAAATCAAAATCAGCAAATTTTTAAGCTATGTGCTGCGACATAAGCCAGAATCTATTGGTTTAAGCATAGAAGAAAATGGCTGGGCGAGTGTGGCTGAAATTTTACAAAATTCCAAACTCCGCTTGAGTTTTGATGAATTAAGAGACGTTGTTGACAACAACGATAAAAAACGATTTTCGTTTAATGAAGATTTGACTCTCATCAAAGCTAATCAAGGTCATTCTGTTAATGTCGCCTTAGCATTTCAAGAAATTACGCCACCCGACATTTTATATCATGGCACCGCTAAACAGTTTTTATCTTCTATTCAAGAAAAAGGATTACTCAAACGCAAACGGCACCACGTTCATTTATCAAAAGATATTCCAACCGCTTCAAAGGTGGGAAAAAGACATGGACAATTAGTCATCCTCAGCATTGATACTCAAAAAATGTACGAAGATGGTTATACATTTTATATTTCCGATAATGATGTCTATTTAGTTGACTACGTGCCCTGCCATTATTTGTCGGTAAACCAAAGCTCAACATGTTGAAGTTTGAAATGGTATGATAAAACAGCAATCTTCACTAACAAAAGGATTAAAAATGCCCACTCAAAATATTTACCATAAAACGGATCCGGCTCCCTTTCAGTCTATAATGAGTACACAACTTAAGCAACGTCTGGAATATGGTTTAAGGGAACTCTCTGAAGTGGTTGAAATACATAGTGAAATACGTGGTGGTGTGCCAGTCTTAAAGGGATACCCGTTGCCAAAATTTTGGCCGAATTGGGAGAGGATATGACTCTTAGCGAAATTGCAGAAGATTATAACATTAACATTCAGCAAGCCAAAATGTTTATAGAAGGGCTTGCTATTTTGCTTGAGCGTTCCTTTTAAACTTTGTTACAACATTATCCATAACGAGCGTAGGCAGCCTCCTACGCTGGACAAAGCAATATGAACTTTTCAACTGGAACACGGAAAAAGAGGATTACTATCCTACTCTTTATATTACTAAGCCTCGGCGTTTTGCCAGCTTGTAACGAAACCCCCTTACGCCAATCTACGCCGTCGCCGGATGAGAAGAGGGGTAAGGTATTAAGTCTTTCTACTCAAGGTGAAACGATTCTATCTTCGTATAGTGGCAGCTATGCTCTCCTCATTGGCGAAAGTGACTATACCAATGGTTGGCAAGATTTAAGAAGTATCCCCGGAGAATTGAAACAAGTGGAAATCCTTCTCAAATCTAAAGGTTTTCACGTTGAAAAATCTCTCAATCTCAATAGCCGTCAATTAAAAGACCGTTTTAATACCTTTATCAATGATTACGGTTTTGACAAAAATAATCGTCTATTGTTTTTCTATTCGGGGCACGGTGAGACGTACAATGATACAGGTTATCTTGTCCCGACTGACGCGCCCACTCTCGGTGCTGATGAAAAAGGCTTTTGGCGAAAAGCTTTGAGAATGAATGAAATTTTGACCATGGCACGGGGAATTTTAGCAAAACATGCTTTGTTTTTGTTTGATAGCTGCTTTTCTGGCATGGTATTTAAAGCGAAGAAACAACCCAAGATGCCAAAACAAATCAGTCAAATGGCAAAGCTACCTGTACGCCAATTTATTACCGCCGGGGATGCGGGTGAATCTGTGCCAGCAAAAAGTGTTTTTACGCCGGTTTTTATTGATGCTTTGCGTTATGGTAAGGGTGATCTGAATAAAGATGGCTATGTGACGGGGGTAGAACTGGGATTCTATCTACAAAGTACGGTGCCGCAACATGCTCGGCAAACGCCGCAGTTTGGAAAAATCAGTGATTATGAATTAGCACGAGGCGATTTTGTGTTTGCGGTAGGAGATGATGGTGATGGTGATGGTGATGGTGTGGCTGATAATCTGGATAAATGTCCTGATAATACGTCGGTAGAATTGAGGCAAGGTGTTGATCAACGGGGTTGTCCGATAGATAAGGATCAGGATAAGGTAGCCGATTATCGGGATTCGTGTTTAGGGACTAATGCTGGTGTCAAGGTTAAAGAAAATGGTTGTCCGGTGCCCAAAACCATTGTATCAAAGCCTTCTTCGTATCGCTACTCCGATAATGGTGATGGCACTGTTACAGATAATCGTTCGGGGCTGATCTGGTTGAAAAAGGCGAATTGTTTTGGCGAACCGGATTGGGAGACTGCTATGCAAAGTGCCGCCAATCTAGCGGATGGTCAATGTGGACTTCGTGATGGTTCTCGGAGAGGGGATTGGCGGTTGCCTACTGAAAATGAGTGGGTGGCGATGGTGGATAATAAATATAACTTTCCCACACTCTCTAATGCTGCTGGAACTGGGAAGTGGAAGGAAGGGGATGCGTTCTCGGGCGTGCAGACGAACTTCTACTGGTCGTCTAGCGCGAACGGCGCGGCCTACGCATGGTTCGTGGACCTCGCCAGCGGCCTCGTGAACGTCGTCAACAAGTCTAACACCAGCTACGTGTGGCCAGTGCGAGGCGGACATTGATAATTTGATGCTTTGACGGAGGGGGGCACCTGCTCGATTTTTTTTTAGGGTATTTCCATATTTTTGTCTAAGTACAACGGATTAGGGTGATTCGCCTTCTGGGCTTGTTGCCATGTTTGCAGATAAGCCCTGCCGCTGGTATCGAACTGAGCGTATTGCGTAGTGACTTGACGCCATGCGGCATAAGTGTTTTGCTGTTGTGCCAATTGGATAGCGAGAGGATAAGCCATTTTCCATTGTCCCAAGGCTTCTAAACTTTGGACAATGTCCTCATCGGTGAGACTCCACGCTGGCGGCGCAAGACAGACAAGTAAGCCTGTGAGGCACAGTATTTTTTTAAGGAATGTGTTTGTTTTCATTGTGTTTATCCTAATTTTTAGCACTCCCAAGATAAATCTTGGACTCCAAGGAGCGATTGTTAAACTCATCATTTTAGCACTCCCAAGATAAATCTTGGACTCCAAGGAGCGATGTACGCCTATTTGACTTTGAGTTTTTAAATAGAGTATCATATGGCTGCCACTTTTCATTGACCGAAATCATGGTAACGATCAACCTAGATGGTAACGATCAGGATGAAGTGATTATCGAAGTATGGTGACGGGAGATACAGAAACAGATTAAGCCCTATCAATGATCTATCCCCGCCCAAAAATAATTCGCGTGATTTTTTTATTTAACTACAGGAGAGCTCATGATGTACAAACGATTGATTGCTATTTTTGTTGCGACTTTTATTCTGTCGTTATGCCCATCCACTTACGCACGAATGACAGGCCCAGATCTGATGTCGTTCCGGGTAACATTGTCAACTGGCATCGACATGCACTTTGTCGCCAAAGGACCGAGGCACCGGAAAAAGAAGGCGATCATCCTGCTACACGGTTATTCTGATTCATGGCGTTCCTTTGACGAAATATTGAAATTGTTACCTATCAAGGAATTTCCCGCGCCCGTGTATGCTATCGACATGCGAGGACACGGGGAATCCTCTCGCTCTGAGCCTAGTTCCTATACCCAAGATAACTTCACAGATGATCTAGCCGCCTTCATGGATAAACTCAAAATTAGGAAAGCGATGATTATAGGGCATTCTATGGGAAGCCTGATTGCCCACAAGTTTGCGATTGAGCATCCGAACCGGGTACTGGCACTGGTGCTGTTAGGTTCTACTACGACTATGGCCAATCATCCCGTCGTATTGGAATTGAAGCCTATCATTGATAGCTTCGATGATGATGAACCTGCCGATCCTGAGTTCGTGATAGAATTCCAAGCCAGTACGTTCTACAATCCTATACCCTGGGTCACCTATCGCTACGTTTCTGAAAGTCTGAGACTGAAGGGAATAGTCTGGAAGCAGACCTTGGATGGCCTTAATGTGGAAGATCATAGCAGCCAACTTCCCCAGATCACGGCACCAACGCTGATAGTGTGGGGCGATAAGGATGGGGTTTTCAGCTTAGAGGAGCAGAACGAGTTGGATACACTCATTCCAGATTCGACGCTGGTGATATATCCAGATGCGGGCCATGCTGTCAATGTGGAGAGAGCAGAGGAGATCGTTGAGGATATTAAGGAGTTTGTCGAGAATCAATTGGGTAAGCTGGATTAACTTGAGAAGGCATTATCTGTCTATTTATTTTGGCAGATTCGCGCTTTAAGCCTTTTATTAGTTTAATGAAATGAACAATACATATTTAATATTAAAAAGCTTGCATCTTCTTGGTGCGATTATCTTTTTGGGTAATATCATCGTAACGGGATGGTGGAAGGTGATGGCAGATCGCACCAAAAATCCCGTGATCATCGCTTTTGCACAACGCCAAGTGACTTTGACAGATTATATCTTCACGGCGGGCGGAGTCATACTCATTCTTGTGACTGGGATTGGAAATGCCGTACTGCATAATATGGATTACCTGAGCATACGCTGGTTGGCATGGGGATATTGGCTTTTTATTCTTTCAGGCATCATTTGGGCAGTGATATTGATCCCCATTCAAATTAAGCAGGCGAAAATGTCAAAGCAGTTTTCTAAAGATGGCGTTATCCCTGATAACTATTGGCGTTTATCGCGCCTTTGGATAGTGTTTGGAACACTAGCAACCCTCCTGCCATTAGTCAATATTTATTGGATGGTATTTAAGCCATTATAAATGGCTTATATTTTTCCCTCGCACGACTGTTAGAGGTTTAGAAAATAGGAGTCCAAGATAAATCTTGGACTCCTACAAAGTATAGTGCAAGTGGTTTCTAGCTAACTACACAATGCCATTAAGCTTGTCCTCCCGAATTTGACAGGAGTATAAATTTAAAAAACAATGGTTAAAAAAACACAGAATCCTCCCGAAAAAAATCAACAAATTGTATTATTTTCACCGGCAGAAGCTGAACACGCTGAAAAAATCAGCGAGAACCCATTAGAGGAGGTCAAAAATGCTTTTGACATAACTTGTAAACAGGCTTTTCTTCAAAACCCTGAAGGCGCCCTACGACTGATGGGGATTCCCGGCAAAGTCACCTTAATGGAAAAGAATGTTGAACTACAACGAACGTCTGATCTGAAAGTTGATTTAGCTTTTTGGGTAGAGTATCCGGTAGGATCAAATGAGTATCCAGAGGGGGATAAATTTTTACTGCATATCGAATTTCAAAGACAAGCACAGAAAAATATGCCCCTGCGGATGGCAGAATATGACATGGAGTTGGCGCTTGCAAATGCTGAACGGGATAAAAAAGGAGGTATTTTAAACTATCCAAAAATAAGAAGTTACGTGCTTTATTTTTGGCCTAAAGAAGGCAAAGATGATCCAGAAAATTGTTCAATTGAACATGTTATAGAGGTTCGCTATAGAAAAATTTTGCTCTATGAAAAGACATTAGCAGAACTCAAACAGATGGCACTTTGGGAATATATGGCTTTTGCTCCCATTTTAAAAGACATGGATGAACAACAACTCAATGAAGCGAAGGAACTCTTGGAGCAATATGCTGGAAAGGATGACAAAAAACGCAGCAGATTATTGCTAACACTGGCTTTTTATTTCAAAAGGAAATATAAAAGAAACATCAACGAAATCATTCAAAATTTTGATACCATGATAAGCAAAACAGCAGAAACAGGATATTATGCTTTGACTCCTGAAGAGGCGCGTCAAGAAAGAGAGGACGGCATGGCAGAAGGCATGGCAAAAGGAATACAGAAAGTATTAGCTATGCTGTCTGAGACTCAGCGTGAAAAGATAATGCAACGCTTGGGTGAGGAAAACCGCAAATCAAAATCCTAATGACTGGTTTCAAAACAGAAAAACACTTATTTATCGTTCCAACGCTCTAGTTTTTGGAGTCCAAGATTTATCTTGGGAGTGCGTGGTCGCCCAAGATAAATCTTGGACTCCAAAATACCTTTTTGTTCACGGCTTTGGAAAAACCGCAGAACGCTGGGATGACATCAAACCCTTTTTTCACCTATTAGAACTCCAATTTGGGGGAATCCTCCAAATATCCAAAAGGGGAAATGTGAGCACTTCTGACTACAACAAAGCAGCCGATTATTTTTTTATAAGTACTGAACCATGAATTTTATGAGATTTTAAACATAAAACGTTACGGAGCAGGTTGCAAACCTGCTCCGGCAGAAAGAGTTGCCTTACAACATTATCCATAACGAGCGTCGGCTGCCTCCTACGCTGGACAAAGCAATATGAACTTTTCAACTGGAACACGGAAAAAGAGGATTACTATCCTACTCTTTATATTATTAAGCCTCGGCGTTTTATCAGCCTGCAATGAGAATGTGCAACCTGATCGGCAAGTCGGACAAGCGTCTTCTAATCAGCGCGGCAAAGTTCTCAGGCTGGAGCATAAACAAACCCATCCCAATCAGCGGGTCAATGCCATTAAGTTAAGCTTTTTTGTAGGGTGGGTAGAGCGGATCGAAACCCACCAACTCGTTGAAACGAAGATCCTGCGTAAATTTTTAACAATGGTGGGTTTCGCTCTCGCTCTACCCACCCTACAAAAAATCCTTAACTTAATGGCATTGAATCAGCGGGTGGCATTGGTGATTGGTAACGGGGCTTATTATAAAAATCCTTTGCCAAACCCCCCCAATGACAGTGACGATATGGTAACGGTACTCAAGCAGGTGGGATTTGAGGTGATGCTACTCAAAGATGCCTCGCTACAAAAGATGAAAGAGGCGATTCAAGCGTTTGGTGAGAAACTGAAAAAAGGCGGCGTGGGTTTATTTTACTTTGCGGGGCATGGTGTGCAATATCAAGGAAAAAATTATCTTTTTCCTATTAGTGCCATGCAATCTGTCAATGTCGCCGAGCTTTTGCCTTATGAAACTCTGGACGTGGGTTATCTTTTAGCGACAATGGAGGGGGCTAAGAATAATTTAAATGTGGTCATTTTGGATGCGTGTCGTAATAATCCTTTTGCCCGTTCTTTGTTTATAGGGCGTGGTGTAAAGAGCCAGAATGGTTTGGCGATGATGGAGGTGCCCAGCGGGACGTTGATTGCGTATGCGACTCGTCCGAATAAAACGGCTTTAGATGGTACTGCTGGGGGGCGCAATAGTCCTTATGTGAAGTATTTGAAGCGAGAATTGCCGAAGCCGGGTTTATCCATTGTTGAGGTTTAGTTGCACAAAATTTAGGTTTAGGTGATGCGACACATCTTGCGTTTGCAGAACAAGCACAAGCTGATTTTGTAACAGTAGATGATCGTCTGTTAAAACAATGTCGTCGGGTTCAAGCAACCGTTTGGTATGGCACACCGCTAGCTTATTGCGAAAAGGAGAATTTAAGATGAAAGCAATGCAATACCTTCCCGAAGAAAATTTGGTTGAACAAGCCCTAAATGCACTCATGAAAGCACTTGGACCAGTGGAAACCATGCGTTTTCTCAATTTGCATCGTTCGCAGCGCCTAGAGTCCGTAGAACGGCATCGAAAGTGGCAAGCGACACTTAACCAAGAAGATTTTTTGAGTCAAGTGTTTGGCTCACATAATTAATCTTATCTCCAACCATTATTTCACAGAATGGGCTATCGTTTCGAGGTGGAATCCAGAAAACAGTTATTAAAAAAAAATAGGTTCAGAAACAAAACAAACTGCCCTTGATATGATCTACGCTGTAGAGGAGTTATTAACTGATGTTACGCACTGAACTTCCAAAAGTCAAAGTCAAAACCAATAACTACAAGGATTGTATTTAAGAAAGGATAAATCAAAACAATGCGGGGATTACTCTATATCTCTTCGGTTTTGACTTATCCATTTTTAAATACAATCCTTGTAGTTGATTTATCCTTTGAAATTCAGTGCGTAACATGAGTTATTAAAAGTGTTATGAAGACATTTATCAAAAAATTTTTTCCCATAGAACGCACTATTTCCCAAGAAAAGGGCGATTTTAAATTATTTGCACTTTTTGAACGGAAAGACATTCAAGGCATTTGGGATGTCGTGTTAGCGGCTGACTGGTTACCCGGTGAAGAGATGAAATCTTTGAGGTATGTTTTTGGAAAAATCCGTGCCGTATTAGACAAAAATGAATTTATCCAAGTATCGAAAGTGGTTTTACTAGATGTCAATGAACCCTTTATTGAGGAACTTCAAGATTTTCTTGAGGACTATCACAACCCCAGCGTGTTTTCGGATGCGGTGATAAATGGAATGTCCTTTAAAACTGGCTATATTATTGTTTCTCCACTGAACTCTACTGAGCCAGCGTAGTAATTACAAAACTTCTTTTTATCGGAGTCCAAGATTTATCTTGGACATCACTCAGGAGAAATCCCCCATGTTTGGCATTAGATTTATCAAGATTCAACCCACCACATATTTATTACAATATCAAAAGGGCAAACTTAAACGTGAAGGGCAAGGGCTTGCCTTTTTTTACTTTGCACCAACAAGCTCATTGGTGGCAGTCCCGCTTTCAAGTGTTGAAGTGCCCTTTATTTTTAACCAAGTCACCGCTGACTTTCAAGAATTGAGCATTCAAGGTCAAGTCACATATCGAGTCGTCGATCCTAAGCAATTGTCACAATTAGTCAATTTTACCTTGGATAATACCGGTCGCAATTACATCAGTGATGATCCTCAAAAATTGCCTCAACGGCTCATTAACTTAATTCAGGTTTTGATGCAAAATGAATTAGGTAACAGATCCTTACGTGAAGCGCTCCGTGCTGCCGATAGTTTGGTCCAAAAAATCTTTGAAGGTTTAAGCACTTCCAAAGAAATTACCTCATTAGGTTTAGAAATTCTCGGTTTATCCATTTTATCCATTAAACCGAATCCAGAAACGGCGCGAGCCTTAGAAGCCGAAATACGTGAACAATTACTGAAAGAGGCCGATCAAGCGATTTATGCGCGGCGTAATGCTGCGGTGGAACAAGAACGCGCCATTAAAGAAAATGAATTGCAGACAGAAATTGCCGTTGAAAATAAAAAACGCGAAGTGCGCGAGGCTCAAATGGAAGCGGAACGTGCGGTTAAAGAAAAACAACGACTCATCCGCGACGAAGAAATGACAGGCCAAATTTCTTTAGAAAAACGCAATAAAGAATTGGTCGCACTGGCAACAGAAAATCTCAAATGTGAAGCCGATGCTAAAGCCTACAACCTCACAGTTACCATGCAAGCCCTTAGCGGTGTCGATGCAAAAGTGCTACAAGCCCTTGCCAGCATAGACATGAATCCCAATCAATTAATCGCATTAGCCTTCCGCGATATAGCCGACAGTGCTGACAAAATTGGACAATTAAATGTCTCGCCCGAATTGCTCACCGAATTGTTGCAAGGTAAGCGTAAAAAATAACATGAATAAAATGAATAAAATTATTCTCGTCGTGCGCCGCACCCGCTTGGATGATTTAATCGCCCGTTTTAATACGCTCGCTCAGGCTCAATTTTATGTTGAACACTTGGGCGCCGATTTTTCTGACTATCAGAAAGAACATGACAATTATAAAAAAGCCGTCACAACAGCAGAAGCCCAATTACGTCAGTTGGGGCGTGTCCAAGTTTTAGATCGTGATTTTTTGCCCAACTTTATTTTTGCGGAACAAGATACAATCGTTGTTTTGGGACAAGATGGATTAGTCGCTAATACGCTTAAATATTTGAATGGACATAAAATTATTGGAGTGAATCCCGATCCCCAGCGCTGGGATGGCATCTTATTACCGTTCCAAGTAGCTGATTTGACTAAAGTGATTCCAGAAGTCTTTGGCCAACATCGACCCATTCAAGAAGTGACGATGGCAAAAGCCAGTTTGAATAATGGACAAATTTTGTATGGCGTAAACGACTTATTCATAGGGCACAAATCACATACATCGGCACTTTACCAAATCGAAATCGGGCAACAACAAGAACAACAATCTTCTAGCGGCATAATTGTTTCAACCGGATTAGGCTCAACGGCTTGGTTTAAAAGCCTTGTGATCGGCGCCACGGCGATTACTCAAGCTTTAACTAGGGAAGGCAAAATAGTCGCGGTGGAATCCAGTTATCCTTGGGATGCCAATTACTTACATTTCACGGTGCGCGAACCCTTTCCAAGCAGCCATTCCGGCACAGAATTAGTTTTTGGCAAAATCACCGCCAAAGAACCCATGTCCTTAGTCTCACAAATGCCTGAAAATGGCGTTATTTTTAGTGATGGGATAGAAAATGATTTTTTGGAATTTAATGCGGGGACACAAGCAATGATTAGTCTTGCGGAAAAACGGGGGTATTTAGTGGTTTAAATTGTAGGGTGCGTCCCACGCACCATTTATTAGGTGTATGGATTGACGGTGCGTAGGACGCACCCTACGCTTGCTAAACTGAAATATCGTGGCGAATAACTTAATGGCATTGGCCTTGAGGTGGGATTATGGTGCCAGCCAAGTTAAGGTAAGTCAATATTATGTTTGCCTGACTTATCTGCTTCCCCAGTTTTTTCTCCATTAAAGTTATACTCTCCTTGATGTTTACCTTGATAGTTACAGACTTCAAAGGCACCTTTTTCAAAGTCTGTTGATAGGTATATTTTCTGGCTTCCCTCAGCAGCCTCGTAAATGAATCTCAAGCTTTTTTTCATCTTTTGATTATGACTACTTAAAAATCGGTTAAATTGATAACCATTTATTTCTGCAACATTCTCCGCCATTTCCTGAATCATTGCATTTTTATTTTCTGGATGTTTTTTAAGTTGTTCCCTAAATTGAATCCAATCATTATCAACCAAAAGATTAGATATCTTTTTATTGGGTAATAAATTTTGTAAGGAGGGTACCATATCTCCTAACAAACTTTTTTTCTTTAAAGCCCATATTTTATGCTCAGTCATATGCTCTGGTTTACTCGCATGTTTGACTTTAACAGGCTTTTCGCATGATTTCCCATTTTGTTCAAAACGAAAAATCAATAAAATTTCAGTTTTGTCCCATTTAGAATCAGAATCCAAACTCACAGATAACGTACCGTTTTTGTTGCTTAAATAAGCTACACCTAAGCCTTCAGCTTCTTGCTCAATTTCATTTTCAGCGTTATCGGCAAGAATAATTTTTTCCATATAAATAAATTTTTCTTCTTGAATTTCTTTACCTATAGGTGGTGATTGTATTAATCCCAACAAAAGAGTTTTTGAGTCAACATCAGCATCACGTAGCCAATTTAGAATAGTGTAGTTCGTTGAAATCACCTGTTACTTAAATATTGAAAGCCTTCTTTAAAGAGACTAAAATTAAAAAAATCCTCGCTGCTACTACTATCCACACACGTTAATACATCTTCATCCTCGTGAAGGCTATCCATAGCCTTAGCAGCGAAAGTCCATTGTGCTTTTTGACCCTCAACGGTTTCTAGTTCAAAATAGATGGTTTTCTCTTCTCCATATTGGGCATAAGCATCACGATTTAGTCCAATATTGAGCAGACTACCATTAAGTCCTAATTCATTATTTTGGAGTAAATTCTGTAAGTAGGATTGTCGCAATAGCAGCAGAACTTGCAATAAACTTGATTTGCCCATGCCATTTAAACCGGCGAATAGGTTTAAATTATTCAGTTCAAGTTCAGCTAACTTTAACGCTTTAAAATTTTTAACTTTGATATGCTTAATCATTACTATTTTTTATATTAGGATTGTCTAGTACGTTTTGAATCAATTGTTCAATTTCTATAAATCTGGTTTTCACACCTTTAATAGTTGAAAAGCCTTTAGAAATTGAGTTTTTAAAATCCTCATGATTGGTCAGTAATAAGTTGAATAACTCAATTACTTGGGCTTTATTTGAAACTAACAATACTCTTTTTTCATCTGTTAATTGTGATAGATTAACTGTCCATGTTTCAAATAAAGCTCCATTAGACTTTGCCCTTGGTTTTTTACGAAACGCTTTATCATCAAATATTTGATAAGCAGTTTCTAGTGCTTTTGCAAACTCTTGTTTTAATTTTTCTCTCCTAGAACATTTTGCTATATTTTCCATAGCATTATCGAGAAATTTAGTGAAAGGCAATTTATAGTTATAAAATGAGATTTCTCTAAACGCAATATAGCGTAGTACAAACTCTCTATCTAACATTCTATTAGTAGAGTATATAATAACTTTTTTAAACTCAGGCAGTTGAGATAATTCTTCAACATAATTAGCGGCTATACCTTGGTTAAGCGCGTGTCGTATTTCTTGTGAATTAAGTGTTAATCCACCAGTATTAATTCTTTCATATAAACGATACTTGACGGCTTTTGGAGTTCCGGGGCGTATCAAATATAAGACTATTTGTGTACGTTTCATAGTTCTAATGAGATGTTTGTACACCTGATCTGATGATAAATCATTAAATGTTTTGCCTTCAATTTCTTGAAGGAAATCTAAGCCTTTTAATTTAAGTTTATTATCAATAACAAATTTTTTAAGTGCTGATAATCTTTGCAAACCATCAATGACTTGCCAATTATTCTTGTCAGTGATGTCAAAGTAAAAACCCGGTACCGGAAAACGAACCATTAAGGATTCAATAAGCCGACTCATTTTACCGTCATCCCATAAATCTGTAGAACGTTGAAACTCTGTGTTTAAGTCTATTTCTCCGTCTTCGAGTTTACCGATAAGATAGTCGATATTTTGTTGTTCTACTGAAATATCAATTTCTCTAGGATCAAAGATTTCATTTGATTGTCTTTCATTCTCAAGATTTTCTTCGTTGTCAATGTCTTCAATTTCAGAGTTTTGATTGTTCATTTTTTTGACTCATTATTACCTATTTTGCCTTTCCTATTGAGTCTTGGGGTGGGATTGGTATTTTTCAAGGCAAACCCAATATGGCTATTACTTATAGCCTCATCGTTGGGTCAATGCCATTGGCGTAGGGGCAATCCCTTGTGGTTGCCCGCCCCTACAGAGGACCGCATTTGATGTAGGGGCAATCCTTTATGGTTGCCCGACACGATATGGCATTGCATCGTTGGGTGGGCTTTGCGGCGTGCTGATTGGATTAGCACAAGGGGAAATGGGTGGACAAATTGGTGGGACGATTGGCGAGGGTTTAAATCAGTTAAAAACTCTCGTTCCCACTCGTCGTATGAGGATTTTTTTGATCTTTTAGATTGTTACAACCAATGATCGAGTCCGAATAAAAACCACTTATCGCTTGATCCTGTTTTTTTTTATTCGTTGTCTGGCATTGGTTGTACTCACTCGCAAAAACTTAACTATGCAAAGCGACGTTCAAATTTAACCGTAGGGTGTGTCCTACGCACCATCTCCCCACACACCGTTAATCTACACTGACATCAAAAATGTGCGTGGGACGCACCCTACGCTAGCTTAGTCTCACAAATGCCTGAAAATTGCGTCATTTTTAGTGATGGGATAGAAAATGATTTTTTGGAATTTAATGCGGGAACACAGGCAATGATTAGTCTTGCGGAAAAACGGGGGTATTTAGTGGTTTAATTTGTAGGGTGCGTCCCACGCACCATTTATTAGGTGTATGGATTGACGGTGCGTAGGACGCACACTACGCTTATGGATTAATGGTACGCGAAGGGACGGTGCGTAGGACGCACCCTACGCTTGCTTAGTTTTGCTTTTCAAATCGTAGGGCACACATTCCCAAGTTTCATATCGGTTAGGATATTTAGCTTTTATCTTTTTGATCTCTCCATGATCATAAAGTCTTGCCGCTTTTTTTTGTCTGAATCAGGATTCACAGGATTTTAGGATTATCAAGATAAAATACATAACTCCTATGTTCTAAATACCTACTTTCTGTTTTTTGTTAAAAAATGCTATAATCTTAAACTTTTTCCAAAGCTAAAGCTTTGGACTCCGTAAAAATAAAACTAAAACACAAACGAGGTGTATGTGGAATTTGAATGGGACAAGAAAAAAGCAGCCGAAAATATTAGGAAACATGGGATTTCATGAAGCTGCCACAGTTTTCGGCGATTCTTTAGCAATTACCTTTGATGATTCAGAGCATTCAATTGGTGAACATAGACTGTTGACTTTCGGTATAACAAGAACTGGGAAATTAGCTAGAGTATCTCATACCGAACAGAAAAATGCGAATCATCAGCACACGTCTAATGACAAAGCAAGAGAGAAAGATCTATGAAAACGGTTAACCATGATGATCAAATGAAGTCTGAATATAAAAGAGAAGACCTTGGTGTCGGAGTACGTGGAAAATATTATGAAGCATATCAAGAGTCACACAATCTTGTGTTACTGAAGCCAGAAGTAGCAAAGGCTTTTCCAAATGATGAAGCCTTATCGTCATTGTTCAAACTTGCGCTGGCATCGGTAAACCTTACAGAGGGCAAGACTGCTCTGTCCCCTATTTTTAAACCGAATAAAACCTAAAATATTTAAAAGGTAAAGTAGCAATCATGAAACAAAACAATACATTACTTCAGCGTCTCAAAACATATCCTGGTGTATTTGAATGCCATATCACTGTCGCACTACCACCAAACCAGCCATTCGTGCAGTTTGATCAGGTTTGCAAAAAACTTGGAGGTAAGACAATTGTTATTCAACTTGCTAATGGGAAAACGCCTACTCAGCCCATGATGAGCAAAATTTTGAGCGGTGATGCAAATACGGTTTTGTCTCAAGTCAACGCATTGACTGAAGGATTATCGAGGTACTTTTCCGTTCTTCGCTTAAAAATAGAAGTCAAAGCTGGCATTTCTAACACCGCCTTACCTGAGACAACAGAAGAAGCAGAGCTTTTACCATCCAGTTGTTATTTTGAGTATCATATCAAAATGCAGCTAGAAAAAGGCCGCGTTCTGGAGAATTTGAGAGCATTGTTTGCGCCCTATCACGGCTATGTCTCACAAAATACTCTTGAACAAGATAGCCGCTGGGAATATCGCTTTGTCACACAGCGTCTTCGCTTAAGCAACAAAGCCGCTGAAGAACATTTGTCTGAGCTTCTGGCTTTTCTAAAAACACAAAATATTAAAGTGAAAAAAGTGATTCGGGAATTTAATATTTTTGATAGTCATTCGGATTTGGATGCTGGGTGGAGTTATGAAAACTAAGACAGAAATCGCAATCGAATCCATTATTGAAGCACTTTCACTGGCACCGTTTTACGAAGAGTATGTTGTGCGGGGCAGCTTTATATCGCGCCAGTTTATGGGTCCATATCCTAGAGCCTGTATGGATTTGGATTTTCTCTATTTAAAGGATTACAAACCAGAACAATTTATTAAACATATTAATAGTTTAGTACAAAAAGCCAATCAACTTCCGCATCCTTTGGTAACATTTCAAACCCAAAACATTTCCTTTAAAACAATTTGGGAGAATTCAATTTCAGAAGGCATGCGCTTTTACTTGGGTTTTCTTTATCAAAATGAACAACATGTTCTCCAAATTGATATTGCCTGTAACGACCCACTGATTGCTGAGCCACAAGAACAAAAAATATTTTTTTTGAGAGAACAAACCAAACAGGTTTCTTTGCGACTGGTATGCGTTGAAACGCTTGCTGCTTGGAAATTACATGGATTATTTGAGCATTTAAACGGTTACTGGCAATCTAAAACTTTGTGGGATTTATATTTATTCTGCCGCTATAATGATCTTGATATAACGCGCTTTAAAACCGCCACCGAACTGGCTTTTTCCAGTCGCCTTGATCCAATTAATATTCTTAACCGCCTATTGTTCGGAGATTTTGGCCAGAGTG
Source organism: Candidatus Thiomargarita nelsonii (assembly GCA_000785145.2). GTDB lineage: Bacteria > Pseudomonadota > Gammaproteobacteria > Beggiatoales > Beggiatoaceae > Thiomargarita > Thiomargarita nelsonii_B. Next base: position 15,947 of record JSZA02000034.1, on the reverse strand, counting down.
CCCGATCTAAAAAAGGCTGGAAAAAAGATTTTAAGGAATTTACTAACGCAGAGTTTATTCCGCTATCGAACGTTATAGTGTGGTTAAAGGCATATTTAAACACTATTTTTAAGCTTGAAACCGCCGCCGCTCCCTTGCTGAAACAGACTGATATTATTCAATATCGAGTGACATTATTGCGCGAGATGAACACGCCTGATGCCAGGAAAAAGCTCCAAACCCTCGCTCAAAAGCATCAAATTTTAAAGCATAAGGCTTATTACAAGATCAATCATATTCCAGCTTCTCGGCTAGGTCCGTCAGAACGTTGTATAACAGATAAACAATATGAAATGTTAACCAGGCAGGCTTATTTGGATAACGAAATTGTCATTGTGCAGGAAAAGCTTGATGGCTCTTGCGTTTGCGCTTTTCGCCAGAATAATGAAATCTATGCTTTAGGGCGTACTGGCGCTCTTGCAAACCGTTCTCTGAATGAATCGCTCCGATTATGGGGAAGCTGGGTTAAGGCAAATCAGCACCGTTTTATGGCTATCTTACAAGAAGGCGAACGCATTTGTGGTGAATGGCTGGCAATGGTGCATGGAACGCATTACCAGCTTCTGCATGAGCCTTTTGTTGCTTTTGATATTTTTGATACCAAAAACAAAGAGCTGAATTATAATACTTTTATCAAGCGTATTAAAATATCGGGCTTTATATCGCCTTTTTTAATCCATTATGGTGAAGTTTGTTCGTTAGAACAGGCTCTAAATGTTTTAGGAAAAGGTCATCATGGCACTGTAATAGATAAACCCGAAGGATTAATATGGCGCTTAGAGCGTAATAATAAAATTGCTTTTAAAGCTAAATATATTTGGCCAGATAAAGTAGACGGGTGTTATTTAACTGAAAAAACCGGTAAAGCGGAAATATGGAATTGGCATCCTGATAAAGGGAGTTAGTTAAGGTACTTTGTCACATTCAAGTTCATATGAGCAAGCTACGCTCGCGTAGGGTGCGTCCTACGCACCTTTTTGTCAATGTAGCTCAATTATATGTGACTTTAGCCCAGGATGCACCCTACACTTATGGATTAATGGTACGCGAAGGGACGGTGCGTCGGACCCGACGCTTGCTCACAAATGCCTGAAAATGGAGTCATTTTTAGTGATGGGATAGAAAATTATTTTTTTGAATTTAATGCGGGGACACAAGCAATGATTAGTCTTGCGGAAAAACGGGGGTATTTAGTGGTTTAATTTGTAGGGTGCGTCCCACGCACCATTTATTATTATATAAGGTGTATGGATTGACCGTGCGTAGGACGCACACTACGCTTACTGGTTGGATAACTGGAGTACTTATGTGTACAATATTTGCCGTCAAAACGGAATCAGGGACTTTAGTAGGACGTAACTTCGATTGGCTTCAGAGCGGTGGGACTATGCATTTTGTTCCTTCGCAGCGTATTTATGGACAAAAAACGTTTGGATTATTTTTGATTGAACAAATGGGAGCGGATCGGCCTTATGAAGGAATAAATGAGAAAGGACTGTTTATCGGGTGTGCGGTAACTCCAATTGATTTGAATCCGCCATCTACTACAGATACCTTAAAATTTGATGAGCTTGGCATAATGAGGTTTATTTTAGAAAGAGCTTCAAATGTTCAGGAGGCCATCAAATTAATGGAGAATGTTGGATTAAGAAACTCATTTTTAAACTATTATCTTAGGTTACATTACCTTATCGCGGACTCCGCTGGAAATGTTGTGTTTTATCAATCTGGAGAAAACGCAATAGCTCAAGTACTCTCTAACGGAGAAGGTGATGTGATTACTAATTTTCCCCGATCAATTAATGTTGGAAATTGCTGGAGATACAATACTGTCTCTTTGAAGATATCAAGCGTTAAAAGTATGGAATCTGCCATGAATCTTCTGGGGATCGTTAAGCAAGATATAACAATTTGGTCATCTGTCTATAATTTGAGTGATCGAAGAGTATGGTTTTCGCTCTCTCAAATAAGAGAAGGATTTTCTTCCCTTGATTTTGCAACATTACGGATACCATTATTAGATATTAGGGAACAAGTTAGACAACACTTGTATCAACCTGCCTAACAAGGTGCTAAACACCAAGTTTATCGGAGATTTTGGAGTCCAAAGCTTTAGCTTTGGACTGTGTAGGGTGCGTCCCACGCACCATTTATTATATTCCTAAATGACTGTCATGAGCGGCACTTTTTTTTTATATGGGTTCATAAATTATTTGACTAATTCCGTAATTGTTCAAGAGCCCGTTGTACAATTACTCTTGTTACAAACAAACTACTGGTTTCATCAAGTTCCATTATATATTTTTCTGCCTCAAGCAAAGAAATAACCCCCAGATGATAAGCTCTCGCCACAATTCCCAAAGAACCTACCGACCCTAAACGCTGAGCCTCTTTTCGTGCGCCTAAATCATCTGTCAAAAAAATCGGCACTTTTAATTGTTTACAAAGACACAAACATTCAGTTTCACCAAGATGTAATTTCCCATATATCTTTAAAAAAGTCGTTACATCATCCGGTGCTACCATCCGATTTTGAAGGTTTTAATCCCCACTCTAAATCTTCCATCATCGCTTTTTGTTGATGTTCTGCCAATTCAACCAACTCTCCACCAACCGAATTAATCGCTTCATTTCTGGAAACTTTGCCTAACAAATAATCATCAAGAATATGTTTTTCCCATAATTGACGAATACCAAGTTGAAAAGCCTGAGTTATCAATTCCGCCTTAGATTGCTTAGTTTGACGAACTAAGTCCTTTAAAAAAGAATCTGTACTTTCTGTTCTATCAATAACTAATTCCATGAATTTACTCCTTTATTTATATTGAACACCGTCATAAACTTCGCTATAGCTTTTTATATAAATATTTTGGTAGGAGTCCAAAATTTATTTTGGACGTCCAAGATAAATCTTGGACTCCTATTTTCTGAAAAGCTATAGACGACGCTAAAAACTATATTATAAATTATAACATTCATAAAAAAAAATAAGCTGAAACACAAATCAAATAAAATATTTTCTGTGGTAGAATTGACACTTTATCATTTATTGTATTGCAGGGAAAATTATGTATCAAGAACATTTTAAAGCTTTTGAAAATGTGAACAATCTAGGCGGTAAAGCTTGGGAACATGCGGTGGCAATTGACTTGTTAAACAGTAGCAACATTCAAGATTGTTCTATTCACTGTTTCCATTATCAACAAATGTTTGAATATTTTTTTCAACATATTTTGGAGACGAACAGCCAGTTTGGAGCCTATTCACATAAACTCAATAAATTATTAGAGGAAGTGATTGGAGCGACCACATTTAAAACGAATAAATCCAAATATCGAAGTGATTTAATTGTTATTACTGTCTGTGCTGAAGAATACAGATATAATTTTGATATTGATTGTCAAGGATATCTTGATAGCGTTGCTATCTGCGATGAATTAATCAAAGAACTTATTGAATTTGATAAAGAAACCTGATATTAGTCAGTGTAGGGTGCGTCCCACGCACCATTTATTAGGTGTATGGATTGACGGTGCGTAGGACGCACACTACGCTTGCTATTTAAGCAATCGAGTAGAACGGATTAACCTAATCAAATCTCACAACCTGAAAACCCAATAGATTGGCAGCTTCTACCATGACCCTATCTGCGGTCACAATCACTCTTGCGCCAATATCACGAGCAATACTCAGGTGCATGGCATCTAGGGAGCGTAGGGCAACCGTTGGCAAAGAATTAATCAGATGAACAGCGCCTGATGCGTGGAGATCATTTAGAGGATGCACGATAAGATGACCATCATGGATATCCATTTCAAAAGTGGCAAATACCCATTGTTCTATTTCCATAGAAAATTCCCTTGTACGGCGGCGACGGGCCAGTAAACAACGAAATTCTGTTACTGTTAGGCTACTGATGTGCGTATCATCTTGTTCTTGAATCCAAGTGCTAAACTCATTGGCGCGTGGTTCGTTGAGGTACCATTTGGCGAGTGCGCTGGTATCAAGATAGGTGAGTGCCATTATCGTTCCTCCCTATCTTCTCGAATCCATTGTTCACTCGGTGTGGTAAGTTTTGGCATCTGAGCGCGTAAATCAGCATGTGAAGGCTTAGGTTTTTTGCCTTGCATAGGTAATACGCGGGCTATGGGTTGACCATGCAAAGTAATGATAAGTTGACCTTCTAAGTTGAGCAGAGTATCCAGTTTGCCCAATTCAGTCCGCATTTGTTGAATAGATAATGCTCTCATGGTTGACCTTTTTTAGACACAAAAAATTAGTAAGCGTAGGGTGCGTCCCACGCACCATTTATTATATAAGGTATATGGATTGACCGTGCGTAGGACGCACACTACGCTTGCTGCCCAACAGCAGTTGCATAGCATTGTTATGATCACTAACTAAAATTTAATAATGAAGGTTCAGAAACCGGTAAAATTAGACCTTGCGTTATTGTCACCAATAACACATATAAGTGCCTAGACAAAAATTATCTACATTAAATCGCTATAATGTCTAATTTAGAAATAACCGCTAATTGGTATTGATAAGTTTCTTCTTCTCCCCAGATTTTTTCATTCTGTTCTTCAAGCGTTTGGCGATTGAGCTTGAGTAACCCCCCCCTTTAAATAATCATAAAGATAGGCAAACAATCCTTTATCAATCGCTTGCAAAAGTCGCGTTTGCCAAAAAAACATCCCCTGTTCTGTTTGACTGTTATCACTCATGATAATATCATAAGTTTCAATAATATATTCAAAAAATATTTTTTCAGCTAAACCCGTCGTTAATCCTTTATATTGAGGATCAACAGTTCGCCACAATAAGATTTGTGTGGCTGGACGAGCATTTAAAAAAACATCACTCACAATAATGACTTGATTGTAATAAATGATTTTTTTTTCCGTTTTTGATACCAGCGCAATTTCAAAAATATTATCAGCTTCTCTTCCATCAACCCTAACCAGATCAAATCCTTCCCAAATAGATATACCCAGTTTAGCGCGTATGGAAACGGGTAAATTATCCATCAGTTTATGATACAAATCACGATTCAATCTTGTTTGCATGAGTTTTTTAAAGTCATGTTTTATATCTTTACGGTTGAGATATAACTGTGGCATAATAAATTCCTCAAACCCAATCCAACAGGAGTCAGACAATAAGCACAACGAGAGCAAGCGTGCGTCCTGGGCACAAATAAATTATATAAGGTGTATGGATTGACGGTGCGTCGGACGCACACTACGCTTGCTTGGGGCGTGTCCAAGTTTTAGAACGTGATTTGTTGCCCAACTTTATTTTTGCTGAACAAGATACAGTCGTTGGAGTTTGGGAACGATAAAAACATCGGAATGAGCAAGTTCATGAGCGTTCCCGTGCCCGCCTATAAACAAGATTATCTTCTCTTTTTCCCACTGCTATCACCAACACATAGTTCTCTTCATCTAAAACTTCATAAACAAGACGAAAGCCAGCTTTTTTCAGCTTGATCTTATAATGATTTTCAAAACCACGTAAGCGACTGGCGAGAACATGGGGATTATTTAGGCGTTCTTGTAACTTTTTCTTGAATAATGGCTTAATACTGTTATTAAGATTTTCCCATTCTTCTAAAGCACTGGGTAGAAATTTAAGCTTATAAGTCATCAATAGATACCTCAACCGCTTGCGATTTTTCCGCCGATCTCTCTTTCACTAATAAACCCAACTCATAATCTTCCAAACGTTCCAACAATGTTTCATACTCAAAGGCTGGAATGAGATAGGCTGAGGGTTGGTTATGTGCCATAATAACTACGGTAGCTATTTGGGCTTGTTCTAAAACGTTGTTAGTATTCTGTCTCAAGTCACTGAGACTAGCAACATAGTCTGCAAATACCGGTTGCATAATGTGTCTCCACAATTTTTAATTTAACTAATGTCTGTCGGGGCTCACCCCGATCTGATAAAATCAATTTATTATTCGGGATGAAATCCAAAAAAACAACTCACTCAGATCGTTCAGGGTGCGTCCCACGCACCATCTGTAGTCGGAGTCCAAAATTTATTTTGGACGTCCAAAGTCTAAACCAATAATCAGCGGATCGTGATCCGAAGCTCGGAAAGGATCGGCATTGTACAGGGACGCTGACTTGTGTTTTTCTTTGTAATCAATTATTTTTGGCTCATCAACATTGATATGCCATTCAGTGATGCCCGTTACCTTAGCGCTTAAACTCGCACTGGCTAAGGCATGATCAAGTGTTCCCGCTTGACCTTGATAAATATACGAATAGGCATCTGTGCCAGCAAGTAAGTCCGTATAACCCGCATTTTTAATCACCGTGATAGGGTCTTCTTTGGCGTAAGCATTCAGATCACCTAAAATGAGAATATTATCCTCTCCGGTTGTCGCTAACCAAGCCGTCAAAGTCTTGGCAGCCTCAACCCGTTCGGCATTCCAACAAGCTTGTCCATCATTTTGATCTTCATTGAGACTGTTATCACTTGGACAACTTCCTTTCGATTTGAAGTGGTTAACGACGACAATGATTTGCTCAGCGGTCGCATTTTCCCTGAAAGTTTGCGCGAGTGGGGGACGGCGAGAGTTAAAAGGTGGTTCGGTTGTTGTGGCAGCAAAGCCAATTGGGGTGACGGTTTCAACGCGGTAGATGAGGGCTACTTTGATCTTGTCTGTGCCGAGTGCAAAACCAGGATTGATAAAAGCATAAGTCGTCTTAGCCGGTGCGGTGGCATTTAATCCATTGACCAAATCGGCAATCGCACTATTGGCACCGTAATCGTCATTCTCTATTTCCATTAATCCAATGATATCGGCTTGCATGGCTACAATAGCACTGATGATTTTGTCGCGTTGGCGTTTAAATTCTGAGGCCGTTTTTGCGCCGCGTGCCGTTGGAAATCTAGCACCGTTGAAATAGTTTAAGACATTGAAACTGGCTACCTTTAGCGTTCCACCGACAGATGGTGGTGTTGCAGTGCGTGGGTTAGCAGAAACAAAGTTTAGTGTGCTGGTTGGCTGCACACGATAGTTGCCAAAGCTATAACTCAACACGCCAGTCACGCCCGTTACTGTATCGCCACAACGTAGCGTATGCGTCGCGCTGAGTTTGGGGGGGGGATAGGGAATGGGAGCAGGATTGCGGATTGTACTGCCATCGTCAATAATAATGCGGTTCAAATCGTTTTGTGCTTGTTGTCTATTCGCATTGGTTCCCGGGGAAGTGATATGGGTTGGCACCATCAAACGGCCATTTGATATGCTTATTTGACCATAATGGCCTAATTTATAGTTATCAGTGACAGTCAATGTTTGTGGCAATTTGATTAACATGCCTTCGTAGCGTTCAAGATAGGTATGACTGTCAACAGGTAGATTGAGGGTTGCAGGTGTCACACTCGCGCCGCGACTGCAAATCGTTACTTTGCTGACGTTTTTTAATTCTGTGAGAGCGTAGAATTCCTCAACTTCACCCGTGACGCGCACCAGTTGACCGACTTTGACATCGGTACCACCTGGATTGTAAACAAACAAGCCCTCTGAGGTTGTGGGATCGTCATCAATATCTGTGTCTTCTTCTTGAACGAAAAATCCTTTTAATTGCGTATCATCTTGAAAGTCTCCAACGACGATTCCGGAAATGGTATGCGTATTGCCTATCTCAGCACTCCTTGTGCCATTGCCTTGGATGGTGTGGATTTTTGTCGTTTTACCGGTGATGTTGCCGTTAATGTACACATTATCAATTCTCCAAGTACCTGTGCCAGCCTCAGCATTGAAGCCATAAATTCTAAATTCAACGGGGCTTGTGAAATTATCAAATGAGAATGTGATGGTTTGAGTATTGCGTAATTTGGTGTCATCTGGCACATGAAAGGTTTTTAAATCCGTTGCAAAATCATCTAGGCTTGAACGAATTGACCAATTGCGAATGCCCTTATTTGATCGCTTTTCATCTAGTGTTAAGCTGGTTAGTGTCATTTCAAATCCGCATTTGGGTTGGATTGTCAATGAGTAATAATCAGTCAGTTCGAGTGTACCCGTTGACCAATTCTGAGCATTAAATGTGCCCTTAGCCTTTTTAGGGGTTAAACCCGTTCCCCGATTGATCGCGGAAAGTGTGCCATTGTTGGGCTGATTATCAGGCTCAATTGTTGCCTCGTTTCCGATTGCATCCGTAAAGGTATAGGTTGATAATAATTCTGCCTGTACGGTGTTTAATGTGAGCAGTAAGATCAATATGGCTTTTGTCATTTAAAAATACTCCTTTTTTTATATTTGGACTCACCCGAATTTTGGTTTCATTTGTTGAGTTCCTTAATTTTATGACGCGGAGTTGTTGGCAGTTTTTTAACATCCGTTAAAGAAATCCGATTTTTTTAAAAAATCTGATTTCTGTCGTCGTATGTTAAAACTTGAACAGTGATTTTTTCAGTATAGACTTTTTCTAACAACCCACAATATGAATAGTTTTCCCACCTAGCTTGTTCGTTTTCCAAAAAATTTTTTTGTTCCATTTAGGCGTTTTCCGCCGATCAAATACAATCAGCCAACCTTCTTGACAATCTAACCTATCCATATAGCCCGCCAACTGTTCTTTTCCCTCTTGATAAGTTTTGTTGCCGTAGCGCAGCTTTAACTCTATCGGATATTTACCCCCTTCATAGTGTATACACAAGTCAAGACGTCCTCTACCACCGGCTAATTCCCGTGAAATACGCCCGCCAGTTATCACTACCTGTTGTAAAAAGGCTTGCAAAATCAAATGAGGTGCGGCTTCCTGATATTGATACCGTTTAGCCCATATTTCGCTGTTTTCTCGCCAAAATTTTTGGAAATCTTGGAGCAATCGTTTCAGGTCAAGTTTCCCCTCTACAATGTATGTTTGTGTTTTAAGAGGATAGTCCTCCATTTCCATTTGGAACGGAGAAGTCAGTGTGCGGATAATCACTTCCCCGTAAATCGGGTTGGATGGCACCAATTTTTTATCAATATAGCGCAATAAACCCAGATCAAGCACATATTGATAATCATCATCCAACACACTATAGCCTTTGTTCTCTCCCAAAATCACCGGCTCAACGATTCGTTGCACCCGAGCTTCTTTTAAGCGTTCCATCAGGCTGTCAAGATGCGTATCCCGTCGCATAGTCAGAGTTTGTACCGCTTGCTCAACATGCTCTGGTAAAATCTCTTTTGAAATATCAAAGTTGAGAATCTGCTCCACAATCTCACAAGCGATGGCATTCACCAGCCAAGGTTGCCCTTGAGTATAATGATAAACCCTTTGGATAACCTTTGGCGAAAACGCTTGACTCGTTTCTTGAGTATGCTGGGCATACAGTTCGGCTATTTCATCGAGGGTAAAATTACGCAAGGTTTTTGAGGTTTTGACAATATTAAACGGGCTGCTGGTGCCAAGTCTCCCGCTAGGCTCTCTTTGTTTTTCGCTGGGCTCTCGGATTTTGGCCTTGTAATCACGGATATTTCGTAGTCCCACCAGCCCTATGGAATGCACAAAGGGAATACGACGACGGTTGATATATCCGTCCCTAAGTTGCCGTAAAAATGAAATCAAAGCACCGTTTGACAAACAATCGATTTCATCAAACAAAATGATTAAGGGCTTATCGAGCTGTTTACAAAACAGCGAAACCGATCGGAGCAGAATGGTGGTATAGTCTGAATAATCAGACTGTGGGGCAAAAGAATAATCATTCAATTGCTCATGGAGTTCCACTTCAAACTTCAATCTTTTGACAATAGCCGGGATACCTTTTTCTGCCTCTGTGATTTCTTGCACCGATTCCAGTGAACAATACAAGACATAATAGTTTCCTGTCTCATTCAATTGCTGGGTTAACTCCAGCAAAAGTGTCGTTTTGCCAGATTGCCGGGCGGCATGGATGACAAAATATTGCTTTTGTTCGATCAGATCAATGAGACCAGAGCATCGCTCCTGTGCCGGTAGCATATAGTGTTCTTCAGGGTTACATGGTCCGGCAATGTTAAAGGTTTTTCTCATATCTAATCTCCTTGGAAGTCGCCAGAGCGGCATTTTATTTTACTTTTGAAGGTTTTTTTGAAAAAATTATTGATGGCATGGTTTATGAATTCTATGCTTTCTGGCTCATCAGAGGCAAAAGTTTTCGCTATGCTCCAACTTTTTCCTCTGTGAACTTTTTTTTCGGCTAAGTACTGAACCATGAATTATCGGAGATTTTGGAGTCCAAAGCTTTAGCTTTGGAAACCTACGTCCAAAGCTAAAGCTTTGGACTCCAAAATACATTAAAATTCATGATTCTGTACTTAATTTAGCGCATTATACAAAACTAGCCGCACAATTCCCTGTACTTGTTTGGGTGGCAGCTTAATCCTTTAGTTTTAGAACTTCTTGACTTAAAATCCGGACATGTGCCATTTCTTCCTTGATAATCTTATCAATCTGATTTTTTCCCAAGTCTTCAGGAACAGCCTCTTTGATACCTTGGTAAAAGGCAATAGTGTCCTTTTCAGATTTGATTGCCCCTTCCAAGATACTTTTTATTGAATTACCCTCGTATTCATTTTCAAACGAAACCCGAGAGTTCACAAGTTCTTGCAAATAGAGGGTGGCTTCATCATTAGGATCGAACACCGTTGCCGCTTTTTCTTTCTCTGACAAGTCCTCTCTCAAAGACTTGAAGAAATTTTGATGGGCGATTTCCATATCTGCCAGATGGTTAAAAAGCTTTTTAAGCTCCTCATTATCTGTCAAGTCGGCGGTTGAGCGGTAGAATTTCGCCCCATTACTCTCCATCTGTTCTGCCATCTCAAAAACATCATCAGCATTAAAATTGTAAGCCATTTTTTCTCCTAACTTGTTATCATGATGCAATTTGACCGTATTTTTTTAACGATTTAAAAAAAATACAAGTTCAAGATTTATTTTATCATAAATATTTTATTTTCTTGTGCCATAAATCAATTTTTTTTGCAGGACGCAGAGCGTCCGAGCAGGCATTCCTTTGCCTCGCGTGGGAACGATAAAAAACCTCAACCGAGCCTGGTGTGGCATTAGGAGTCCAAGATTTATCTTGGGCGGGTATTGCAGGAGGGCCTTGGCTTGGAGCCAGCGTTGGGGCAATCGCCGATGTGGAGCGTTACTAGCCTGACTCCCAAGATAAATCTTGGACTCCAAAATACCCGAAAAGTAATAGTGCCGTTAATTAATACATACGGCGTTGCCACTTCAAATTTGTGACATTGATTCTAGTGCCGGCAGTTCCGTTCCACTCAGTTTCAAAACCATGTTTGTTTAAGACATTGATAACAATTTCCCCCACTTCAACCTTTTTTTGGTCGATATTATCTAGATCGCCAAACGCTAACCTTACACCGGCACCTATAACAGCACGCTCAATATCTTGACCATGGTAAAAGCAGTATCCTTTTACTTGGCTTCGGTTGCGTGTATTTAACTCCTCTCCAACATCTTCAAAACCATGAGACATGGTATAACCTGCATTTTGTATGGCTATAATCCCTTGCTGGTTTAATTCTTCAAAAACAGAATTTAAACGATCACAGTCGGTAACATCTGGCCAAGATTTTTCGTCTTCCAATTTCTTTTGATATTCTTCTGAAGCTAAGCTCATATTTTCGTCGCAGTCTTCTTCAAGAATATCTTCTATATTTTCATAAACCTCATCCAAGCTATAAAAACCTGACCAAACCCATGTTTTGATTGCATCAAATACATATTCTTCTGTCTGGTTCATTGTACATCCCTATTTATTATTTTGCCACACCGCAGAAAAAAGCAGAGCCACGAGGAGTGTCGCTTTTTTGCTGGATGTAAAAAATGAATATTTGTACTAAACCGATAAACCGGTTAATATTTTAATTCTTCAATGGGATAAGCTAACTATGAACTTATTAAATTTACTCTTTTTATTATCTATATTTACCGTCGTATTAGTCTATGTAGTAGGCAAACGACCCTACGCGGGTTTGTTTGGCATGATGGGTTATGCCATGCAATTGATTGTACTCATTGGCTTATGGGACAAAATGCCGCTAGCCGCCTCTTTTTCATTTAGTGTACTTGATAATGTCATTCATTGGGAAATGAACGGCTTAGGTTGGTTTTTTGCCATTATTACGGTGGGCGTTGCCTTTTTCACTTCATTGTACACGGTTGGAGATTGGGGCGAAACGCAAAAAGATATGCGCCTACAACATGTCGCTATGGCAGTGAATGTTTTAGCCATGTTAATTCTGCTGTCGAGTGGCGACTTTTTGAGCCTGTTTATTGGCTGGGAATTGGTCAGTTGGGCAACTTATTTAATTATAACAGAACATGGTGGCAAGGCAGCGGATGCGGCTTTTCGTTATCTGATTTATGCAATGGGAGGCGCAATGGCCATTTTGACCGCGATTGTCCTCGTCTATCTCCAAGTGGGCTCTTTAGAATTTGTCGCATTTTGGGAGGCTCTGCCTGATTTTCCGACATTATGGCCAGTCGTTTTACTCTTTAGCAGTGGTTTTTTAGTGAAAATGGGTATGATGCCTTTCCATCTGTGGCAAGCCGATGCTTATGCCTATACGCCAGGTGCCAATGCCTCTTTTCTCAGTGCCATCTCCGCTCGAATGGGACTATTTGCCTTTGCTTTGGTGCTATTACAAGTTTCCGGCGTAACGCAATTGGTAGAAATGAGGATACCTTTTACTTTTTTAGATGCACGTAGCTTATTGATTTGGATAGCGGCGCTCACTTCCATTATTCCTACTTTTATTGCTTTACAACAAACCGATGCGCGTTTATTGTTGGCTTGGCATGGAATTGGTCAAGGCGGACTGATGTTGTTAGGTATTCTGATTGCTACGCCGATGGGTGTCACGGGTGGACTTTTGCATATATTTAATTATGCCATCTATCAGGCGGCTTTATTCTTGGCGGTGACTTCAGTGATCTATCGCACTGGCACTGCGGATTTGGATCGCTTAGGTGGATTGATAGTGCGAATGCCGCTCACTTATGTGACGCTGCTGATGGGCATTATTGGTTTAGCAGGATTGCCACCGATGAATGGTTTTGTCTCCAAGTGGTTTATTTATAAAGCATTATTAGAGGCAGAAATGCCTTTGTTATTAGTGGCGGTTTCCATCAGTACTTTAGGGACTATTTTGAGTGTGTATAAATTAATTCATAATATTTTCTTAGGACAATTACGAAAGGAACATTATGAGATAAAAGAAGTGCCTTGGATCATGGTGGTGCCAATGTTAGCACTTGCGGGGATTGCTTTTATCACTGGCGCGATGCCGGGACTGAGTTTAGCTTTAGTGAACAAAGCGCAAATGGTTTTAGGTTATGAAAGCCTTGTTTACCATTTAGGTGGCGTGAGTTGGCCTAATGGCAGCCTGAATATGTTATGGGTGAGTGGAATATTTTTTTATGGGGTTGGCATTGGTGCCATTATTTTCTTTATGGGCAACCGACGCTTTATTACTCACCAATGGGACAATTACGCGGGCGGCCATTTTCTGTCTTCCGATATACCCTATAACTATACGCATAATTTCTATCCGGGGCTGATGCGGGTGATTGGTCCTTGGTTTAGGGGGAGCCTTGTTAAGTTAGAACAGGGACTGACGAATTTAGTACAAGTCTTAGGGGGTGCTTTTCATAGCTTTTATCGGGTGAGTTATACGCCGCTTTATTTGTTGGTGGTGACGGTGTTGGCTTTGGCTTTTATCTAATACATGGAGAAAACGAATGCAATATCCCTTAATTGAAAAAATCGGTCATCCAGATTTACTGGTTGGTCGAGAAAAATAATTTAACGTTCCGTTACTTCGTTGCGTCAATTTGACAAATGGCTTTCTCTTATTCCCAATAGAATGTCCAAGTCAAAAGTCATCCTCGCACGTCGTAAAAGTGGTAAAACTGTGTTTGTGCAACGGATATTCAACAAACTCTGGAGCGATCCAAATCAAGGCATCATTATCATTCCGTTTTTTTTTGATATTGGTGAAAATCAAATGTGGTATCCTGATTTCGCTATCAAATACTATCGTCATTTTGCCTCACAGTATATTTCATTTATTGAAAGGGATGAAGAATTAGTCAATAAACCACTCTCCTTGAAAAAAATTAGAGAATACGGTTTGGCAAATTCAAACAAACTGTTGGTTGAGGATGTCGATTCTCTTTGGGAAAATAAAGAAATGGGGCTACATGATTCTATGTGGGATACCGCTTGCTCTGCCCCCCATCGTTTTGCTGCCATTTTGAAAACACGGTAAATATGTCTCCCTATCTGACTCAAGAGGCGGGTTTGCAAGCGGTTTATCAGATGGAACCCTCAATTTAATTTTGCGAAATCGCTTTGAAGAGGAAATCGACGGTTTTATGCCTGACTTGAAAGAGGAGTTTCATAAACAAATCGAATCCTTAACCGCCGAAAACCGCAAATTGCGTGGATTACTCAAGAATTTGTCGGGCAAATTGGCTGAATATCTTTTTTGAGAATGTGAGTGATACAACGAGCTTGAATATCATCAATGTTAAAGAACGTGTGATGATTAAGGTTTATAGTCAACTGTTTGTTAATCAAAAAATGTTGCCTGCTTTTTTATCCTTGGGTGGTTTGACTGATGAGGCTTTGCAATTTTGTCAGGCACAAGGCATTGCGACGGCTTATCGTATTGAGCAGTTTTGAAGGCATAAGTCAAAAATAGCGAAAAACACATACATGTAGGGTGGATATCGCTGCGCGTATCCACCTGATTAATAAATAAGTTTTTGTGGATACGCTACAGGCTTGACAATTAAGGAGACAGTCTCATGGGATTTAGTAGCTTTAAAATTTTGTAAAAACATTACCTCTCAAAAATATACCCGATTACAAATTTGAGGAAATAAAAGAAAACTTCAAAGATCCTTTAAGTTTTCTATCAGAGTCGGCTACCTGTGAAGATATTATCAAACCTATATTAAAGGTTCTTGATAAGTGTTATCCGAATTTTCGCGTTTGGTCGCATGTGAGCTACAATGTCGCACCTACAACTCAAATACGCGGAGAGTTTGGAATACCTCCACTCTGTGTGGTAGAGGCTAAAAAGTCTGATTGGGATCAAGGTTGGGCACAAGCACTGGCTGAAATGTATGCCGCATCAACACAAGGTGCTATGCAGTCGTTACCACTGGTGAATATTGGCAGTTCATCACAAAAGTATTCATACATTGGAGCAGCTAAATTTGTAGGTTTTGTGGTTTGTAACGTTGCTCCCTTTTGTTGTAAATAAATTCGGACAAAACGTTCATAAGTTGACCACAAGGACAAAACAAATAAATCTTCAAGCTCTTTGAGAGCTACCATCAATAACCTGTTTAGCTTAGGTTGAATTTTGCAACTCAAAAGTGGTACGAAATAGCAACGTCTCTTTATCGTCATGACTGATAGCTTGTTTTGTCACTTTTAAAGCATCTATTGACGTTTGATAAGCAATCCATACGCGATATAGTGGATTAGAATTCATAGTGGCTCACCTGAGTTATAACATCAAGTAGCGCGTTTTTATTATTGATAAAATGCACTTTTTCATCGACTGTTTCTTCTATCCAATACCAACCATTGTCATCAATGTTTTTAAACTTTGGGTTGTTGGTATTCGGAAGGAACTTCATTTTTATTCATCTTTTTATCAGTCTCCGTTAATAAGACGGGCATATTATACAAGCATCCAAAATGAGTTGTAAACATAAACCTCATCTTTAACCCATGCAAAAATGCCATATCGTGTCGGGCAACCATAAAGGATTGCTCCTACAGCGTAGGGTGCGTCCTACGCACCTTGGTTTTTATTTAAATCAATTTTTTCAAATATTTTTAAAAATTTGGGACACCTGAGCCTAACG